>CAIKZV010000163.1 GCA_903831925.1 uncultured Burkholderiales bacterium | reverse complement strand
CGTCATCGACCGAGTCGCCCAGCAGCGTGTATCGGCCGATGCCCTCGACCTGCATCAGCTGGGTATGGCCACCCGAGACCAGCAGGGCCACGAAGGGGAAGGCCGGCGGGTCGGCCGACAGCAGCGGTGACAGCAGATGGCCTTCGAGGTGATGCACGCCCAGCACCGGCTTGCCCAGCGCATATCCCAGCGCCTGGGCCACTGCCGCGCCGACCAGCAGGGCGCCGGCCAGCCCGGGGCCTTCGGTAAAGGCGATCGCGTCGATGGCCGATCTGGTCAATGCGGCCTCATTGAGCACCTGTTGGGTGAGCGGCAGGAGCCGTCGGATGTGGTCGCGCGAGGCCAGTTCGGGGACCACACCGCCGAATCGTTCGTGCATCGCGACCTGGGAATGCAGCGCCTGCGCCAGCAGTCCGCGCTCGCTGTCGTAGAGCGCGACGCCGGTTTCGTCGCAGGAGGTTTCGATACCGAGCGTCAGCATCGGGCGAGTTTAACAAGGGCGGTCGCGCCGGCGAGCGCAGCCTCAGCGCGGTGCATGCTGCACTTTCTTGCGGCACAGGCTGCGGATCGTGCATGAAGGAGGTCAGAAGACCCGCCGCCGTCGAGTCACCCTCCTACACCGACGGTGGGGGGCGTTGTTGTTATCCAACATCAGTGCGCCGCAATCGTGCGGCCATCCCGGCACGGTGCTTGCAATGGACCTTCCACACGAGGAGGTTCCATGGATGCCCAGCGCTTCATCAGGGAAATCGGACGCGGTGGCGAGGGCGCCCGCAGTCTGCCTTACAACACGGCAATACAGATGTTCGAGTCATTGTTCGAAGGACGCTTCGACCAGATCGAACTTGGCGCGATCCTGATGGCCTTGCGCATGAAGGGCGAGTCGCTCGATGAAGTGCGCGCGGCGCTCGATGTGCTCGAGCCAAGGCTCAACCGTCTGCAGGTCGATGCGGCGCGGCCCTGTGTGTCGATTCCGAGCTACAACGGCGCTCGCCACACCCCCAACCTCGTACCCTTGCTGGCCTGCCTCCTGGCCGATGCCGGGGTTCAGGTGGTCGTGCACGGGGTGTCTCGCGGCGAAGGCCGGACGACCACCGCCGAGATCATGTCTGCCATGGGGCTGGGTGCGGTGCGCGATTTCGGGCAGGCAGTCGATGTCATCGACCGTGGGGTGCCAGCCTTCGTGCCAGTCGAGTTGCTGTCGCCGTCGCTGGCGGGTCTGATTGCCTTGCGCGCCCGGCTCGGCGTTCGCAATATCGGCCACACCCTGGCCAAACTGATCAATCCGACTCTCGCGCCCGACTGTCTGCGGATGGCGAGCTTCACCCATCCGGAATTCAACCGGCTGCAGCACGACTACTTCACCGGCAGCCGGCGACCGGCCATGCTGATGCGGGGCACTGAAGGTGAAGTCGTCGCCAGCACGCGGCGAGCCGCCCAGATCGACTGGGTTCACGACGGAGAGTGCGAGGTGGTCGTGCCGTCACAGACGACCGCCGCCGGCGGCTTGCCGGCGCTGCCCGACGCCGCCGATGCATCCGCGACAGCACGCTGGATACAGTCGGTGCTCGCCGGCGAGCGACCGGTACCGCAGGCCATCGACCAGCAGGTCGGCGCGGTGCTTCTCGCGCTCGGGATTCGGTCTGTGAGTCACACCCCGCTATCATTCGACGCTTTCGACCAGGCCTTCGGGTCAACGAAGGCTCATGGCGCAACAATTTGACGCAGTCATCGTTGGTGCGGGTGCCGCCGGACTGTTTTGCGCGGGTGTCGCCGCCCAGCTCGGCCTGCGGGTCGCCCTGATCGACCACTCGGCCCGCCTTGCCGAGAAGATTCGCATCTCCGGCGGCGGCCGCTGCAACTTCACCAATCTGCAGGCAGATCTCCCTGAGCGCTTCCTGAGTGAAGATCCGCGTTTTGCGCGGCACGCCCTGCGGGCTTATCGGCCGGCGCAGTTCATGGCGCTGCTCAAATCGCATGGCGTCACATGGCATGAGAAGCATCGCGGTCAGCTCTTTTGCGATGACTCTTCCGAGCGGGTGATCGATGTCCTGCGCAGCGAATGCGAGCGCGGCGGCGTCCGGTGGTTTCGCCCCTGCGCGGTCCACCAGGTCACGCATCTGGCCGACGGATCCCCTGATGCGCCGAGCTCGTCCGATGGATCGATCGGGGCCGGTCGGCGCGCGCGCTTTGCCTTGCAGACCGATGCCGGTGAGATTCGCTGCGCCTCGCTGGTGGTGGCCACCGGCGGGCTGTCGATTCCGCAGATCGGCGCCACCGACTGGGCCTTCAGGCTGGCGCGACAGTTCGAGCTTCGGGTGGTCGAGCCGCGTGCGGCGCTGGTGCCGCTGACCTTCACCGCCCAGGGCTGGCAGCCGTTTGCCGGGCTGGCGGGCCTGGCTCTCGAGGTCGACCTCGCCGTGCCGGGGCGAAAGGTTGCCCCGCGCTTTACCGAAGACCTGCTCTTTACCCACCGCGGCCTCTCTGGTCCGGCGGTGCTGCAGGTGTCGAGCTACTGGCGCAGCGGTGAGCCCCTGTCGATCAATCTGGCTCCCGACCAGGCTATCGCCGATCGGCTGCTCGAGGCGCGCGAAGGCACCCGCCAGCAACTCGGTACCGCGCTGGGCACGATCGTGCCCAAGCGTCTGGCGCAAGCCTGGCTGTCGCAGGCCGACCTTGGCACAACCGGGCCTCTCGCCGGTTTGGCGCGACCGCTATCGGAGCGGCGCCTGGCCGAGCTTGGCAACCGGGCCTTGCAGGCGCTGGCGGCGGCCTTTCACGACTGGCGTGTCCTGCCCGCCGGTACCGAGGGATGGCGCAAGGCCGAAGTCACCGCAGGCGGCGTGGCCACTGCCGAGCTCGATCCGCGAAGCCTTGAGGTCAAGCGGATACCCGGCCTTCACTTCATCGGCGAGTCGGTGGATGTGACCGGCTGGCTGGGGGGCTATAACTTCCAGTGGGCCTGGGCGAGCGCCTATTGCACCGCCCAGGCTCTGGCATCAGGAAGCGCCGCCCGCGCCGCTTAAAAACCCATCCTCGGGCGTCTCGCATTGCGCCCGGCCAGGTCCTCGGGTGAGATCTCGTCGCGGGATTCGAGCCGGGCATTGCCGAAGGCGCCGACCAGTTCGCGCCGCATCTCGCAGATCGG
>CAIKZV010000162.1 GCA_903831925.1 uncultured Burkholderiales bacterium | reverse complement strand
TGGAGATGAACACCCGCTTGCAGGTCGAGCATCCGGTCACCGAAATGATCACCGGTCTGGACCTGGTCGAATGGCAGTTGCGGGTGGCAAGCGGCGAGCGGCTGCCCCGTCTGCAGGACGCGCTCACCGCGCGCGGCCATGCGATTGAAGTGCGGGTCTATGCCGAGAACCCGGACCGCGGCTTTCTGCCCTCCACCGGCAAGCTGGTGCATCTGCGCACGCCGGCGGCAGTCGAGTTCGCGGTCGGCACCGATGCTCACGGGCAGGCAGCCGCCGTGCGCATCGACAGCGGCTTCGGCCAGGGCGACGCCATCACGCCGCATTACGACCCGATGATCGCCAAGCTCATCGTCTGGGGCGAAGACCGTTCGCACGCGATCCGCCGCATGCAGATCGCACTGGCCGGTTTCGAGGCGGTCGGTCCGTCGACCAATGTCGATTTTCTGGCCCGGCTGATGCGCTGTCGCGCCTTTGTCGAGGCCGACCTCGATACCGCACTGATCGAACGCGAAGCCGCCGCGCTCGCGCCCGCATCCGCCCCCGCCCCGATCGAGGTGCTGGCTGCTGCGGCGGCGGCAGTCCTCACCGCTCAAGCAGTGGCGTCCGATGCTGCCGATCCGTGGTCGATCACCGACGGCTTTCGGGTCCATGCCCGACAGCCTCGCATCTTGACCTTCACCGATCGCGGTCAGACTGTGGCGGTCGGTATCGACACCAGCCCCGGTGGCTTCACGGTCCATGCTGGGGGCGAATCGACGTGCCTGTCGAACCTTCAGCGCGAGGGTGACCGCATCACCGGGCTGCTCGGCACCGGTCGCCTCGATGTCACCGCAGTGCTGGCGCGAGACACCCTGCATCTGTTCATGGCTCAGTCGCGCTGGCAGCTCGGTTACGCGCCACAGCTGTCGCATGCCGGCGATGCCGGTGCGCCGGAAGGTCAGCTGAATGCGCCGATGCCGGGCAAGGTGATTGCGCTGCTGGTCGAGGCCGGCGCCAAGGTTCGAAAAGGTCAGCCGATGCTGGTGATGGAAGCGATGAAGATGGAGCACACCATCGCGGCGCCTGCTGACGGCACGGTGCAGCGATTGCCGTTTGCGATCGGCGATCAGGTGGCCGAAGGCGCGTTGCTGGTCGAGTTCGTGGCCTGAGCGTGGCCTGAGCACAGCCTGAGCGCGGCCCAGCCGCGGGCCCCGATCTTGCGTCCTGATGGCATTGGCCCGCGCAATCTTGCCGGGCGGTCGGTCACTTTGCCGCAGGAAGCCACACCATGAAAGACGCCTTCGAGTTGCCCTTCAAGGGCCCGTCACCGCTGAGCACCACCGCGGCCAGCGACATCATGGTCGCGGCCTGCCAGCGCAGCCTGGCATTGCATGCCGAGCTGCTCGATCAGCTGGTCAGCCGCTCGCTCGATCACACTCGACAGGCCGGCGACGCCAGCGACTCAAAGCCGGGTCTGGGCGCCATGCGGAACTGGATGTCGACCGATGCGATGCGCGCCTGTGTCGCCGAGCCGATGTGGCGCTACATGATCGGGATGATGTCGCTCAGCCGCAATGCGAGCACCACGATGACCTCGCTGCTCACCGCGCAGATGCGCGGCTCCGAAGACGAGGTTCACTCGCTGTCGCA
>CAIKZV010000161.1 GCA_903831925.1 uncultured Burkholderiales bacterium | reverse complement strand
TCATGCGCGCCGGGCAATATGCCTATCGCGATCGTCGCACCCGCAAGCGCGTCTTCCGTGCGCTCTGGATCACACGGATCAATGCTGCGGCCCGCGAGCACGGCATCACCTACAGCCGTTTCGTTGCCGGTCTGAACAAGTCGGAGATCGGACTCGATCGCAAGGTGCTGGCTGAACTCGCAGTCAACGACAAGCCGGCATTCGCCGCAATCGTCGCCCGCGTGAAAGCCTCGCTCGGCGTCTGAGCCGGCTGAAGCCGGTTTGATGCCGGACGGATCCCGGGCTGATGATGCTTCTGGTGTTTTCAGTCCGGCAGGATTCGTGATCATCCGGTGATATTGCGGATGAGCGACCGAGATGGGCGGGGCCGTAAAGGGCCCCGTTTTTTTTGACTGGGCTTCTTGCTTGAGCCCGCCGTGGTGCGATCGCAGTTTGCGCCATGCCGACGGATGGACCCGATGGACGATTCACCCCAAACGCTCATCGACGAGGCGGCCGCGCTCCTCGACGCAGCGACCGACGCAAACAGCCTGGCCAATGCCAAGGCGCGGTTTCTGGGCAAGGACGGTCTGCTGACGGCGCGTCTGAAGGCGCTGGGCAGCCTGTCTCCCGAAGCCAGGTCGGCGCAGGGCAAGGCGCTCAATCTGATCAAGCAGGCCATCGAAACCAAGCTTGCTCTGCGACAAAAGGCGCTCGAGCAAGCCGAACTCGATGCACGGCTGTCGCAGGAGTCGATCGATGTGACTTTGCCGGGGCGCGGCGCGGGGCGCGGTGGATTACATCCGGTCACGCTGACCATCGAGCGGGTCGAGGCGATCTTTCGGTCGATCGGATTCGATGTGGCCGATGGACCCGAAATCGAGCAGGATTTTTTCAATTTCACCGCGCTCAATACCCCCGACAACCATCCCGCGCGCTCGATGCACGACACCTTCTATGTCGAGGGCGATGATGACACCGGCAAACCGCTGCTGCTGCGCACGCACACCAGCCCGATGCAGATCCGTTATGCGCGGATGCATTCGCCGCCGATCAAGGTGATCGCGCCGGGCAAGACCTACCGCGTCGATTCGGACGCCACCCATTCGCCGATGTTTCATCAGGTCGAGGGAATGTGGATCGACGAGGATGTGTCATTTGCCGATCTCAAGAATGTCTACACCGAGTTTTTGCGGCGATTCTTCGAGCGTGACGACATCGATGTTCGCTTTCGGCCATCCTATTTTCCTTTTACGGAGCCCTCAGCCGAGATCGATATGCGATTTCCGGATGGGCCCTTAGCCGGCCGATGGCTCGAGGTGTCGGGATCGGGCCAGGTGCATCCGAATGTTGTGCGCAATATCGGACTCGACCCTGAGCGCTATATCGGTTTTGCCTTCGGATCCGGGATCGAGCGGCTGGCCATGCTTCGCTATGGCGTCGGCGACCTGCGGCTCTTCTACGACAACGACCTTCGATTCCTCGAGCAGTTCAAGGACTGATTGCGACCATGAAATTCTCCGAGCGCTGGCTGCGGACTTACGCCGATCCTGCCCTTTCAAGTGATGAACTGGCGCATGTCCTGACCATGGCCGGCCTTGAGGTCGAGGAGCGGGCGCCGGTTGCGCCGCCGTTTTCGAGTGTGATCGTGGCGCAGGTGATGTCGGTGGAACGCCATCCCAATGCCGACAAGCTCAATGTCTGCCAGGTCGATGTCGGGACAGGCACGATGGCCCAGATTGTTTGCGGCGCACCGAATGTGGCGCCCGGCCTCAAGGTGCCTTGTGCCTTGCCCGGCGCTGAATTGCCAGGTGGGATGAAGATCGGCATCGCGAAAATGCGCGGTGTCGAAAGCGCAGGCATGTTGTGTTCCGCTCGCGAACTTGGCCTGTCCGAGGATCATGGCGGTCTGCTGATCCTGCCTGCTGATTTGACAGTGGGCGGCGCACTGCGGGATTCACTTGGCCTCGATGACCTGCTGTGGCTGCTCAAGCTCACGCCCAATCTGGCTCATTGCATGTCAGTGACCGGCATCGCCCGCGAAGTTTCCGCGCTGACTGGGGCCACCCTGTCGTTGCCGACCTTCTCGCCGGTCGTGGCGCAAATTGAAGACCGCCTGCCGGTGTCGATTGATGCGCCCGATCTGTGCGGTCGTTTCAGCGGAAGGGTGATTCGCGGTGTCGATGCCCGGGCGACAGCACCTCTCTGGATGCGTGAACGGCTTGAGCGTTCGGGTCAGCGATCGATTTCGGCGCTGGTCGATATCTCGAATTACGTCATGCTCGAGCTCGGGCGTCCGTCGCATGTCTTTGATCTCGCCAAAATTCATGGCGGACTCAGCGTGCGATGGGGTAGGGCGGGCGAGCAGTTGAAACTGCTCAATGGGCAGACCGTGGATCTGGGGCCGGACGCTGACGGGCTGGCGGTGGGCGTGATCGCCGACGCGCAGCAGGTCGAGAGTCTGGCCGGCATCATGGGCGGCAACGATACTGCGGTGTCGCTCGATACTACCGACATCTACCTCGAAGCCGCCTTCTGGTGGCCAGTGGCGATCGCCGGACGCGCCCGGCGCTACAACTTCTCGACCGATGCCGGTCAGCGATTCGAGCGCGGCGTCGATGCATCGACCACGATCGAGCATCTCGAGTACCTGACCCAGTTGATTGTCGCAATTTGCGGTGGCAAAGCGGGTCCTGTCGACGACCAGATCACTGCACTGCCCGATCGGGCACCAGTTTCGATGCGACTGGGGCGTGCACGTCGAGTCATTGGTGCCGACATCACCCTGGCCGATTGCACCGAAGCCTTCGACCGTCTTGGACTTCCGTACACCGTTCAGTCTACAGGTGTTGCGGGCGATACCGTGCTGACCGTGACGCCACCGGCACGACGCTTCGATTTGTCGATCGAAGAAGATCTGATCGAGGAGGTGGTTCGGATCTGGGGCTACGAGCGATTGCCGCAGCGCCCTGCGACGATGCGCGCGACGATGAGTCCGGTGTCGCAGGAGCGACGCTCAGTGATTGCGCTCAAGCGCTGCTGGGCCGATCGCGACTGGAACGAGGTCGTCAACTATTCATTCGTGTCGGAGTCGATCGAGACGATGCTGCAGTCAGACAGCCGGCCGATCGCCTTGCGCAATCCGATCGCAGAAACCATGAATGTCATGCGGACCCAGCTGTGGGGCGGACTGATCGGCAATTTGCGCCACAACCTCAACCGCAAGAGTCCAAGGGTGCGGCTTTTCGAAGTCGGACGCGTCTTTCTTCGTGATCCTGCGGCTCGGGCCGGTGAGCTGTCGGTGACTGGCATCTTGCAGCCGCTGCGCTTTGCCGGGCTGGCCTGGGGGCCGGTCCACGACGAACAGTGGGGCGAACGGGTTCGTCCGGTCGATTTTTTCGATGTCAAAGCCGATCTGGAAGCGATCGCCGAAAGCGGTCTGAGCTTTGAAGCCGCTTCGCATCCCGCTCTGCATCCCGGTCAGTCGGCCTTGATTCGCGACTGCAGGGGGGCGCCGGTCGGCTGGCTGGGCGCGCTTCACCCGCGCCTGTTGCCCGAGCTTGAGCTGAGCAGTGCGCCGATTGTCTTTGAGCTTGATCTCGAGCCGATGCTCGCGCTGTCGCTTCCGGCTTACCGTGAGCTGTCTCGATTTCCGGTTGTTGTGAGAGATCTCGCATTCGTGGTTTCCCAGTCGGTATCGGCTGCCGAAATGATGCGTGAAATCGATGCCGCCCAGCGCGACGACTCTGCGCTTGCC
>CAIKZV010000160.1 GCA_903831925.1 uncultured Burkholderiales bacterium | reverse complement strand
CTTTTCAGCTACGGCGTGGGCCCTGACGGCTCGCTCGCCGGTCAGCGCCGCGATGCGCTCGAGGCGCTGTGCGCCGGGCCCGGGCGCAACATGACCGCGATCTCGCAGGTGCGCAGCTCCGGCCTGGTGTTCGGTCTGCCGACCAGCCTGCCGGTGGCCACCCGCAGCGATGCCTGGCGGGCGCTGCGCGCGATGCCCTTCGAGCAGCGGCTCGCCGCCATCGATGATCCGGCGCAGTCGGCCCACCTGATCGAGGAGGCGATCAAATTCGGTTTTCCGACGATCCTGGGCGCCAGCGTCGAGAAAGTCTTCACCATGGGCGAGGGTCAGTCGCCCGACTATGCCGCCGGCGAATCCTGCCAATTGATCGCGATGGCCGCGGCCCGCGGCGAGCACTGGGCTCACACCCTGGTGCGGATGATGCGCGAGTCGCGCGGCAAGGTGCTCTTTACCCTGCGCATGTTCAATGCCGACATGAAGGGACTGTCGCATCTCATCAGCAGCCCCAACTGTCTGCCCGGGCTGGGCGATGCCGGTGCCCATGTTTCGCAGGTCATGGATTCGGGATGGTCGAGCTTCATCCTGTCGCACTGGGTTCGCAAGACCGGTCTGTACACCATGGGCGAGGCGATCCGGCGCATGACCTCGGCGCCGGCCCATGTCATCGGCCTGAGCGATCGCGGCCTGCTTGCGCCGGGCATGCGCGCCGACGTCAATGTTTTCGACGCCGCCGCCGTGGCCGAGTGCCATCCCGAAGTGGCCTACGATTTTCCGGGCGGCGCGATGCGCTACATCCAGCGCGCGCGCGGCTACAAGGCCACGCTGGTCAACGGCCAGGTCAACCTGCTTGATGGCGAGCTGACCGGTGTGCGCGCCGGCCAAGTGCTGCGCCACAAGCAGCGCGACAATCAACACAGCAAGGCGGTGCAGCATGTCGGCTGATCTCACCCGCGCCAGCGCGGCCGAACTCGCAAAGCTCTATGGTGCCGGCAAGGCCTCGCCCCGCGAGACGATGGCGGCCATTCTTGCGCGTGCCGAGCGGCTCAATCCGGTCCTCAATGTCTTTACCCGCATCGACCACGATGCGGCCATGAGCGCGGCACGTGCCTCCGAGCGTCGCTGGAAGCGCGGCAAGCCGCTGTCGCCAATCGATGGCGTACCGGTCTCGATCAAGGAGCTGGTCAAGACCCGCGACTGGCCGCTCACGATGGGCAGCAAGCTCACTGACAAGACACCGGCCAACGAGGATGCGCCTGCGGTGGCGCGCCTGCGCGAGGCCGGTGCGATCGTCTTCGCGCAAAGCACCAGCCCCGAGTTCGGCCATAAGGGAGTCACCGATTCGCCGCTCAACGGCATTACCCGCAACCCCTGGAAGCTCGATCGCACGCCGGGTGGCTCCTCGGGTGGCGCGGGTGCAGCAGTGGCAGCCGGTCTCGGGCCTCTGGCCATCGGCACCGACGGCGGCGGCTCGGTGCGCATTCCGGCGAGTTTCAACGGGCTGGTCGGCCTGAAGGCGACCTTCGGACGCATACCGGCCTGGCCGCCTTCGATGGTCGGCGATCTGGCCAATACCGGCCCGATGACCCGCACTGCGCTCGACTGCGCGCTGATGATGAATGCGATCGCCCGCCCCGATGCGCGTGACCCCTATCAGCTGCCGCCCGACGACACCGACTACACGCAGCGACTCACGCTGCGCCCGAAGTCGCTCAAGATCGCGCTGGTCATGAAGATGGGCGACCATCCCCTCGATCGCGAAGTCGCGACCCTGGTGCGCAACGCCGCCAAAACCTTCGAAGCCATGGGCTGCGTGGTCGAGGAGGTCAAGGCGCCCTTCGATTTCGAGCTGGCCTCCAAAACCTTCCTGGTCCACTGGTTCTCGGCGATGCAGCGGCTGATGCGCCTTTTTCCCGAGTCGCGTCATGCCGAATTCGATCCCAGCCTGATGATGCAGGCCAAGGCGGCCAAGGCCTACACCGCACTTGATGTGGCCGATGCGCAGGCAGCGCGCCGTGAGATCGCCTATGCCTGGACGCAGCTCACCAACCGCTTCGACCTGTTGCTGACGCCCACCGTCGCCGTGGCGCCTTTCGAGGTCGGTCGCAATTTCCCTGATGGTGCCGACGGCAAGCCGAACATGATGTGGTCGCCCTATACCGCCACCTTCAATCTCAGCCGTCAGCCTGCGGCGACCGTGCCCTGCGGCCTGAGTCGCGCCGGCCTGCCGATCGGTCTGCAGATCGTCTCGGGTCATTACCGCGATGCCCTTGTGCTCGCGGCGGCGGCCCGTTTTTCCCGTGAACAACCCCTGGGCTTTGCCCCGATCGAGTGAGTCCACCATGAGCCAACTGCCCGAATCCGTCACCATCACCGACGACACCATGCGCGAGGGTCTGCAGATCGAAAGCGCTGCAATCCCGGTCGAGGCCAAGCTGCGTCTGCTCGATGCGCTCGGCGACACCGGCGCCAAGGTGATCTCGATCGGCTCGTTTGCGCATCCCAAGTGGACGCCGCAGATGGCCTGCATCGACGAGATCGCCGAGCGCTTCGTGCCCAAGGCCGGCATCCGCTACACCGCGGCGGTCTTCAACAAGGCCGGCTACGACCGCGCCGACAAATACTTTCCCAAGCTCGACGTTCGCAAGCGCACCAACCTGCCTGGCACCGCGGTCGAGATGTGCGACGCCTTCGCCCGGCGCAACTACAACCGCACGCAGGCCCAGCAGATCGAGGCCCTCGATGCCACGGTCGCCGCCGCAAAAACCGCCGGTGCCACCCAGGCCTCGGTCGGCATCGGCAACCCCTTCGGTTCCAACTTCAGCGGCGCCTATACGCTTGCGCAGCGCATGGACATGCTCGCGATGATGATCGGCAAGTGGCAGGACGCCGGCATCACCGTCACGCGCATTTCCTTTCTCGAAGCGATGGGCTGGAACCTGCCGCACCAGGTGCGCGAGACTCTGCTTGCCATCCGCGAGCGCTGGCCGCAGATCACCAACTTTCACATGCATCTGCACAACCAGCGCGGCGCCACCATTGCCAGCTACTACGAGGCGCTGCAGCTTGGCGCCCGCGAGTTCGACACCTGCCTGGGCGGCATGGGTGGCTGCCCTTATTCGGGCAACGGCCGCTCGGCCGGCCATGTGCCCACCGAAGACTTTGTCGACCTGTGCCATGAAATGGGCATCCAGACCGGCTATGACCTCGGCAAGCTGATCGAGGCAGTTGCCATCGCCGAGGAAGTGGTCGGCCATCGCCTGTGGGGCCATGTCTCGAAGTCCGGCCCGCGCCCGCGTGGCGACCAGCTCTATCCGGTCGACATGCCCTTTATCGAGACCCTTGAAGAAGCGGCGCACTTTCGCAACGGCCCCGAGGTCTATGCGAATCAGATCTCGCCCTGGCGCAGCGATTCGGCACTGAACCGCGCCTGATTTTCTGATCGCCTCTCCTGACCGGAACTCGACCATGAGCCTGACCCTCTACCACTGCACCCGCGCCCGCTCGATGCGCCCGCTCTGGACCCTGCTCGAAATGGGTCTCGACCACACGCTGGTCACGCTGCCCTTTCCGCCGCGCGTCCTGCACAAGGAGTACCTCAAGATCAATCCGCTGGGCACGGTGCCGTGCATGGTCGATGGCGATGTGGTCATGACCGAATCGGCCGGCATCTGCCAGTACCTGGTCGATCGCTATGGCCCCACGCCGCTGGCGGTGCGGGTCGATGAGCCCGACTACGGCGCCTATCTCAACTGGCTGCATCGCAGCGATGCCACCTTCACCTTTCCGCAGACGCTGGTGCTGCGCTACACGCGCCTGGAGCCGGAAGAGCGGCGCAATCCGCAGGTGGTGGCCGACTATCGCAAGTGGTTCCTCGCACGCATGCGCTCGGTCGAGGAAGCCACCGCCACACGCACCTGGCTGTGCTCCGACCGGTTCACCATCGCCGATATCTGCGTCGGCTATGCGCTGGTGCTGGCGACCTCGCTCGATATCGACGAGGTCTTCACCCCGAACATCAAGCGCTACTGGGACCGCATCAACGAGCGGCCCGCGTTCAAGAAAGCCTACGACCTCTGAGGCCTGTCACCCCCCGCCTTTCACCCTGCCTGTCACCCCGCCTTTTACCTCGACTTTTGCCCTTAACCGCCCTGCGGAGTCTCTTTCATGTCTGTCCTCGAGTCCACACTCGATCTGAAAAGCGAGCGTTTTGCGCAAAACCGCGCCGAAATGCTCGAAACCCTGGGGCAACTCGACGCCCTGCACGATGAAGTCGCTGCCGGCGGCGGCGAAGACGCGATGAAGCGCCTGCGGGCCCGCGGCAAGCTGCCGCTGCGCGAGCGCATTGCGATGGTCCTCGACCCCGATTCACCCTTCCTCGAGATCAGCCCGCTGGCGGCCTGGCGCTCCGAGTTCAATGTCGGCTCGGGCTTCGTGGTCGGCATCGGCGTGATCGAAGGCGTCGAATGCGTGATCCTCGGGCACGACCCCTCGGTGCGAGCCGGTGCCTTCAATGCCTTCAATGCCAAGAAGCTGATGCGCGGCCTCGAGATCTCGCGCATCAACCGCATGCCCTATGTGCAGTTCGTGGAGTCGGCCGGTGCCGACCTGCGCGGCGATGCCGGTGGTGACCCCGAGGCCGCAATCCGGCGCGAGACCAACCATTTCGCCGAATCAGGGCGCCTGTTCTACGAGATCACCGAACTGTCCAAGCTGCGCATCCCGACCATCTCGGTGGTCTTCGGTGCATCGACCGCCGGTGGCGCCTATCAGCCCGGCATGAGCGACTACAACATCTTCATCCGCGGCCAGTCCAAGGTCTTTCTGGGCGGCCCGCCACTGGTCAAGATGGCCACCGGCGAAGACGCCGACGAAGAAAGCCTGGGCGGCGCGCAGATGCACTGCACGATCTCGGGCCTGGGTGACTATCTCGCCGAAGACGAAATGGATGCGATCCGCATGTGCCGCGAGGTGGTCACCCATCTCAACTGGCGCAAGGAAGGGCCCGGCCCGTCCCTGCCGGCCGATGATCCGGTCCACGATGCCGAAGACCTGCTGGGCATCGTCTCGCGCGACCTGCGTCAGCCCTTCGACATGCGCGAGGTGATTGCGCGCATTGTCGATGGCTCGCGCTTCGAAGAATTCAAGCCGCTCTATGGCCCGACCCTGGTCACCGGCTGGGCGTCGGTGCATGGCTTTCCGGTCGGCATCCTTGGCAACAACGGCGCACTCTTTCCCGAGTCGGCCGAAAAAGCCGCGCAGTTCATCCAGCTGTGCAACCAGATCAATGTGCCGCTGATCTTTCTGCACAACATCACCGGCTTTCTGGTGGGCACCGACTTCGAGCAGAACGGCATCACCAAGAACGGCTCGAAGATGATCAACGCGGTCTCCAACTCCACCGTGCCGCATATCTCGGTGATCGTGGGCGCTTCCTATGGCGCGGGCAACTACGGCATGAGCGGGCGCGCCTTCGGGCCGCGCTTCACCTTCATCTGGCCGACCGCCAAGATCGCGGTCATGGGCCCCAAGCAGATGGCCGGCGTCATGACCATCGTGCAGCGCGCGGCCACCGAGCGGCGCGGCGAGGTCTTTGATGAGGCGGCCAACGACAAGCGCGTCGAGGCAGTCGAGCACTGGGCCGAGGAGCGCTCCAAAGGGCTCTATGCCACCTCACGCATTTCCGACGACGGCATGATCGATCCGCGCGATACGCGCACGGTCATCGGCATCGCATTGTCCGCCTGTCACAACCGGGCGGTCGCAGGCACCAAGGAGTACGGCACATGGCGGATGTAATGATGAAACCCGGCACCCCACTCGCCATTACGCCGATCCGCCGTCTGCTGGTCGCCAACCGCGGCGAGATCGCCCGACGCGTGATGCGCACCGCGCACCGCATGGGCATCGGCACGGTCGCGATCTATGCCGATGGTGATGCCGCCAGTCCCTTCGTGCGCGAGGCCGATACCGCAATTGCGCTCAATGGCCGCACCTCGGCGCAGACCTATCTCGATATCGGCAAGGTGATCGACGCCTGCCGGCGCAGCGGCGCCGATGCGGTGCATCCCGGCTATGGTTTTCTGTCCGAGAACGCCAGCTTCGCGCAGGCGGTCATCGATGCCGGCCTGATCTGGGTCGGCCCCTCGCCTGCGGCGATTCGCGGCATCGGCGACAAGCTGGCGGCCAAGCGCCTGATGCAGACCGTGGGCGTGCCCACGCTCGATGCCCACGAACTCACCGAGGGTGCCGATGCAGCGGCTGCGGCCGAGCGCATCGGCTATCCGGTGCTGATCAAGGCGGCGGCGGGTGGCGGCGGGAGCGGCATGCGCATCGTCGAGTCACCGGCGGGTCTTGACCAGGCGATTGCCGGCGCAAGGCGTGAGGCCACCGCGTCGTTTGGCAATGGCACGGTCTTTCTCGAGCGCTGGCTCACCGGCTCTCGTCATGTCGAGATCCAGGTGCTCGGCGATCAGCACGGCAATCTGGTGCATCTGTTCGAGCGCGAATGCTCGATTCAGCGCCGTCACCAGAAGATCATCGAGGAGGCGCCCTCGTCCGCGGTCGATGCGGCCCTGCGTGAGCGCATGGGGCAGGCCGCGCTGGCCGCGGTCAGGTCCATCGATTACTACTCGGCCGGCACGGTCGAGTTCCTGCTGAGCGGAAAAGAATTCTTTTTTCTCGAGGTCAACACCCGCCTGCAGGTCGAGCATCCGGTCACCGAGATGATCACCGGCATCGATCTGGTGCGCGAGCAGATTCGCGTGGCTGAAGGCGAGCCGCTGGGCTATACCCAGGCCGATCTGACAATCGACGGCCATGCCATCGAAGCGCGCCTGTGCGCCGAAAATCCGGCCAATGGCTTTCTGCCCACCCCCGGCACGATCGATGTCTGGCAACCGTCATCAGACGAGGGAGCTCGCTTTGATTCGGGTATCGAGTCGGGCAGCGAAATCGCCATCGAGTTCGATCCGATGATCGCGAAAGTCATCGTCAAGGCACCGACCCGCCGCGAGGCGGCAGCGCGCCTTGCTCGCGTGCTCGAGACCACCCGCATCCAGGGCATCACCCACAACCGCGATTTTCTGGTGGCCACACTTCGCACGCCCGAGTTCCTGCGCGGCGACACCACCACCGACTTCATCGAGCGGGTCGCCCCTGCGCCGGTGCGCCAGGCTGATACCCGTGAACGCGAAGCCGCCGCCATCGGTGCCGCCCTGCATGCCAGCCATCGTCGTCGCGCAGCGGCCCGAGTGCTGGGCACGATGCCCTCGGGGTTTCGCACCTCGCGCATGCCCTCGCAGCGAGTGAGCTATCGGCCTCGCGGCGCGGCCGACGCCGCCACCGATCTGAAGGTCGACTACGACCGTCAGCGTGATGGCAGCTTTGCAGTGAAGGTCAATGGCCAGGCCCATCAGGCGGTGGTGTTTCGTGCCGGCGAGCACGACATCGATCTGGCGATCGACGGCCAGCGCAGCGCGATCGCGATCACCCGCATCGGCGATCGATGCCTCGCGCACGGCGCCTTCGGCGATGTCGAGCTGCTCGAGCTGCCGCGCTTTGCGGCCACCGGTCGCGCCGATTTCCGCGGTGGCCTGAAGGCACCGATGCCCGGACGGGTGCTCTCGATTGCGGTGGCGCCCGAGCAGACGGTCGAGCGCGGCCAGCTGCTGCTGGTGCTCGAAGCGATGAAGATGGAGCACCGCATTACCGCGCCGGCCGCCGGGGTGGTCAAGGCGGTGAAAGTGAGCGAAGGAGAGCAGGTCGCCAATGGCGCGGTGCTCGTGATGCTCGAAGACAGCAAGGACTGATCGCATGACAAGCACAGACACTTCACGCGGCGCTGCGCCCGAGGCCACACCCCCTGCCACGCTCTATGCGGTTGAGAAGGGCGCTGCCTGGATCACCCTCAATCGCCCGGCCAACCGCAATGCCCTGTCGACCTCGCTGGTCAACGAGCTTTACGATCATCTGGCCACCGCCATCGACGACCCCTCGGTGCGCGCCATCGTGCTGACCGGCAACGGCCCGGCCTTCTGTGCCGGTGCCGACCTCAAGAACCCGCCGGGCCATGCGGCGGACGGCGGGCGCGCGGTCGCGCTGCCCGAAGTGCTGAAACGCATGATGGACAGCCCCAAGCCGGTGATCGTGGCAGTCAATGGCGCGGCCTTCGCCGGCGGGCTGGGTCTGGTGGGCGCAGCCGACATCGTGATCACTGCTGAGGACGCGCCCTACAGTTTTTCGGAAGTTCGCATCGGCGTGATCCCGGCGATCATCGCGGTGGTCTGCGTGCCCAAGCTCGGCACCCACCACGCCATGAAACTCTTCATCAGCGGTGAGCGTTTTTCGGGCGCCCGCGCGGTCGAGATCGGCTTTGCGCATCGGGCCGTGCCGCTGGCCGATCTGCGGGCCGCGGTGCAGGAGGAGGTCGACACCATTCGTCTTGGCGGCCCGATTGCGGTCACCGAGTGTAAGAAGCTGGTGCGGCGCGTGCAGCAGCTCTCGATGGACGAGGGCTTTACCGAGATGGCGACCTGGAGCCGGCGCATGTTCACCAGCCCCGAGGCAGCCGAAGGCATGGCGGCTTTCCGCGAAAAGCGCAAACCGTCCTGGATCAAGGAGGACTGACATGTCCGCAAATGCACTGGCAAGCGACCACGAACAGGTGGTGTCTGACGAGACGCTTGAGGCCTTCCGCGCAGAAGTCGCGCAGTGGTTTGGCGCCAACCGCCCGCCCGAGCCCGGGTTTCTGTTGCCCGAGTCCTTCATGGAAGTCGGCACCGAGGAGCAGTTCGTCTATCTGCGCGACTGGCAGCGAAAGCTCTATGACGCAGGCTACCTCGGCATGGCCTGGCCCAAGGCCTATGGCGGCGGCGGTCGGCCCCAGGCCTATCAGGACATCGTCAATGCCGAGATGGCGCGCCAGAAGCTGCCCTTCGTGCCCAATACCATCGGCCTGAACTGGGCTGGCCCCCTGATTCTCGCGATCGGCAGCGAAGCCGAAAAGCAGCGCTATATCCGCGGCATCCTGAATGCCGACGACATCTGGTGTCAGGGATTCTCCGAGCCCGACCAGGGCTCCGATCTGGCCAGCAGCCAGCTGCGGGCGGTGCGCGACGGCGATCACTATGTGCTCAATGGCTCGAAAATCTGGACCAGCCTTGGCAGCCATGCCAAGTACATGATCCTGCTGGCCCGCACTAATCCCGACAAACCCCGCTACGACGGCCTGTCATTCTTTCTGGTGCCGATGCACACGCCCGGCATCGAGGCGCGTCCGATCCGCAAGCTGACCGGCGAATACGGCTTTAACCAGACCTTCTTCAACGATGCCCGCATCCCGGCCGATTGTCTGATGGGCCGCGAAGGCGAGGGCTGGAAGATTGCGATGCTCACGCTCACCTTCGAGCGTGGCGCCACCGGCGGTCAGGCCGGCGGCATCGCCCGCATGGCCCTGGGTGTGGGCGATGTGCTCGAACTCGCGCGCCGCTCGCGTCGCGATGGTCGACCGGCGCTCGAAGACCCCTTCGTGCGCGATCAGATGGTGCGTTTCATGATCGAGGATCAGGGCGACAAGCTGTGCGGCGCGCGCGGTGCCATCCCGGCCCTGTGCAGCGAGCGGCCGCAGGCCATCCCGCTGTCGAACAAGCTGCGCCGCTCCGAGCATATGCGCCGGCTGCTGCAGTTTTCGCTTTCCTTGCAGGGAGCCAATGCGGTGCGCTGGATGGGCGATGCCGATGCGGTCGATGGCGGCAAGTGGCAGCGTTCCTACTTCAATTCATTTGCCTCGACGATCGGTGGCGGCACCAGCCAGATCCAGGCCAACATCGTGGGCGAGCGGGTGCTTGGCCTTCCAAAAGATTGAGCAAGGACTGATCGATCATGGGACACGCCGATTCCGCCATCAAAGCTGCCTTGCCGCTGTCACAAGTGATGAGCTTTTCCGACGAGCAGTCGATGCTGCTCGAGACCGCCACCGCCTTTTGTCGCGACAAGTCGTCGATCGCCACCGTGCGCCAGCGCATGACGACCGATGCCGGTTTCGATCGCGCCGTCTGGGACGAGATGGTGTCACTCGGCTGGTCGGGCATGGCCATCCCTGAAAGCTTCGGTGGCAGCGGCCTGACGCTGGCCGAGGTTGCGACCGTTACTGAGCCGATCGGCCGGCATCTGCTGGCCACGCCGCTCTTTAGCACGCAGCTTTTCGTGCAGGCGGTGCTGGCCGGCGCGAGTCCCACGCAGCAGGCGCTGTGGCTGCCGAAGATCGTGAGTGGCGCGATCGGCACGGTGGCGCTTTTCGAGCAGGACGGCGACTGGGCGCTCGATGCGATGGCGG
>CAIKZV010000159.1 GCA_903831925.1 uncultured Burkholderiales bacterium | reverse complement strand
GGCCCGCAAGGCGCTCGAGGCGGTGCGTCATGCCGGACTGCTGCTGGCCAGCGCTGAGGCCGCCGGCGGCATTGCCGGTGTGCTCGGCGTGGTGCTCGAGTACCTCAATCTGCGCAAGACCTTCGGTCGCAAGATCGGCAGCTATCAGTCGCTCAAGCACACCTGCGCCGAGATCCTGATCGGCCTTGAGCGTTCGCGCTCGCATGTCTATCACGCGGCCAGCCTGATCACCGAGGCGGCTGCAGGCGCCGACATCAGCGCAAGCGACATCGATGTCGCCCTGCGCATGGCCAAGGTGGAGTCCGGCGACGGCTTCGTGTTCGCAGGCGATCGCGCGGTGCAGTTTCACGGCGGCTTCGGCTTTACCTGGGAGTGCGATGCGCAGCTCTATTTGCGCCGTGCGTTGTGGCTGCAATATGCCTTCGGTGATGCCGGGCATCATCGGCGCAGGCTCGCCGATGCGCTGTTGTCGCCGATCGGCTGAGCCCTCCCTGTCCCTCGCGATTCCTCGTCGTTCGGCACCCGCCACTTTCGTTTTTTCGACCTGCGGCCCTCCACAGGAGACACGCACCATGGACCTGAGTTATGGCCCCGAGTACGAGGCCTTTCGCGACGAGCTACGCGCCTTCATCGCGGCCAACCGCCATCTGGCGCCGGCTGCCGGCGGCCCGCGCGACGAGAAGGCGCGTGCCTGGCAGCGTCTGCTGATTGCCCACGGCTATACCGCGCGCACGATTCCCACCGAGTATGGCGGTGCCGGCCAGCCCCCCGACCTGCTGAAGTCACGCATCATTGCCGAAGAATTCGCATCGGCCCGCATCAGCCCCGGTCTGGGCGGGCAGGGCATCTCGATGCTGGTACCGACGCTGCTCGAGATGGGCACCGAGCAACAGAAGCGCGACCACATTGCGTCGACGCTCAGCGGTGAAACCGTCTGGTGCCAGGGCTATTCCGAGCCGGGCGCCGGCAGCGATCTTGCCGCGCTGCGCACCTCGGCGGTCCTCAAGGGCGACGAGTGGATCATCAACGGCCAGAAGATCTGGACCAGCACCGCGCATCTGGCCGACTGGATCTTCTGCCTGGTGCGCACCGAGCCGGAGGCACCCAAGCATCTGGGCATCAGCTTTCTGCTCTTTCGCATGGACACGCCGGGCATCGAGATCCGTCCGCTGGTCGACATGACCATGAACGCGAATTTCAACGAGGTCTTCTTCACCGATGTGCGGGTGCCGGCGCACCAGATCGTCGGTCGTCGCGGCGATGGCTGGAAGGTAGCGAATGTCATTCTCGGCAACGAACGCGACAGCCTTGCCGACCCGAATATCGCGCAGGCGCGACTGAATGCGCTGGTCGAGCTGATGAAGACCGAAACCATCGATGGCCGCCGCCTGATCGATCAGCCGATCTATCAGGATCGGCTGATGCGCATCCAGGGCCGGGTGATGGCCATGAAATACAACGAGCTTCGGGTGCTCTCGAGCAAGCTCAATCGCGGCCAGGACGCCGCACTTGCCCGCATGATCGTCAAGCTCCAGGGCACTGAACTGCGCCACGAACTCGAGGGCCTGGGCATCGATGTCATGGGCGAGCGCGGTCTGGCGTATGGCGCCAATCCTCATCTGCAGGACAACGGCGCCTGGCAGGTCCACTACATGTACTACCTCGGCCTGATCATCGGCGGTGGCACCAGCCAGATCCAGAAGAACATCATCGCCGAGCGGGGTCTGGGCCTGCCGCGCGAACCCAAAACCGCAGGAGCTGCCTGATGGAATTCGGACTGTCGTCGGAACAGGTCCTGCTCAAGGACAGCCTCGATGCCTATCTGCGCGAGCGGGCGCCCCTTGATCGGGTTCGTCGCTTTGCCGACAAGGACGAAGGTCGGGCCACCGAGGTGATCGCCGGGCTCAACGAGATCGGCCTGTCGGGTCTGATCATCCCGACTGAATACGGTGGCGTGGGTCTTGGCGCGCTCGATGCCTGTGTGGCTGCCGAGACGCTTGGATACCGCATCACGCCGGTGCCTTTCGTGGCCAACGCGATCATGGTGCCGACCGCGCTGATGCTCGCCGCAAGCCCCGCGCAGCAGGCGCACTGGCTGCCGCAGATTGCGGCCGGCAAGACGGTGGTGGGCGCGGCGCTGGCCGAACGCAGTGGGGCGCGGGCGGTGGCCGGTGCGCAAGCCGGCGTGACCGCAAGCGATGGCCGACTCAGCGGTCGTGCGCTCTATGTGCTCGATTTCGAGGCGGATGCCTATCTGGTGGGCGATATGTCCGGTGGCCTGCATCTGGTCGCGGCT
>CAIKZV010000158.1 GCA_903831925.1 uncultured Burkholderiales bacterium | reverse complement strand
TGTCGTCACGCCAGTGCCAGCAGCGCTCGCACTTGGTGTGCGGGCTCGGCGTGACGCTGATCAGGCCGATCGTGGCGGCTTGCGCATCGTCAGCCTGCTCGGCTTCGCGCAGTCGTGCCGCAGAAGTGATGAGCACAAAACGCAGATCGTTGCCCAGACTGGCGAGATCTTCGAAGAGCGCGCCGCTGGCGGCGACATCGATTTCTGCCTGCAATGACGAGCCGATCGCGCCGGTCGCGCGCACCGCTTCGATGGCGCGGGTCACTTCACCTCGCCAGGCGCGCAGACGAGTCCATTTGGCCAGCAGCGCTTGCGCATCGTCGATTTCGGGAAAGACATGCCAGGTCTGGGTGAAGACCGTCTCGCCCTGCTGTGCAAAGGCCCGCGGATCGAGCAGCGGCCAGGCCTCTTCGGCGGTAAATGACAGGATCGGCGCCATGGCGCGCACCAGCGACTGGGTGACATGCCATAGCGCGGTCTGCGCTGAGCGGCGCGCCACCGAATTGGCCGGTGTGGTGTAGAGCCGATCTTTGAGAAGGTCAAGATAGAAGCCGCCGAGGTCTTCCGAGCAGAAGACCTGCAGTCCGGCGACCACCGGCTGGAACTCGAAGCGGCCATAGGCGGCCAGAATCTCGCCCTGACGCTGCGCGGCAAGCGCGATCGCATAACGGTCGACCTCGAAAAGCTGGTCGATCGCCACCGCGTGGTCGTCGATGTTGAAGTCGGCCAGATTGGCCATCAAAAATCGCAGTGTGTTGCGGATGCGGCGATAGGCCTCGACCACGCGCTTGAGAATCTCATCGGACAGCGAGAGTTCGCCCGAGTAGTCGTTGGAGGCCACCCACAGGCGCAGGATTTCGGCGCCCAGCGAGTCGGAGACCTTTTGCGGCGCGATCACATTGCCCTCGGATTTGCTCATCTTGCGGCCCTTGCCGTCGATGACGAAACCGTGGGTCAGCAGCGCCTTGTAGGGCGCCACGCCATTGAGCATGCAGGAGGTCAGCAGCGAGGAATGGAACCAGCCGCGATGCTGGTCGCTGCCTTCGAGATAGAGGTCGGCCGGGAAGGTCGATTGCTCGGCATGCGTGCCGCGCAGCACGGTCTGGTGGGTCGAGCCCGAGTCGAACCAGACATCGAGCGTGTCGCGGTTCTTCTCATAGATGTCGGCGTCGTCACCCAGGAGTTCGCGCGGATCGAGCGTGTGCCAGGTCTCGATGCCACCGCGCTCGATGCGCTGGGCGACCTGCTCGAGCAGCTCGGGGGTGCGCGGATGCAGCTTGCCGGTCTCGCGGTGGATGAAAAAGGCCATCGGTACGCCCCATTGCCGCTGACGCGACAGGGTCCAGTCGGGCCGGTTGGCGATCATCGCGTGCAGACGGGCCTGACCCCAGTGCGGATAGAAGTCGGTCGCTTCGATGGCGGCCAGCGCCAGCGTTCGCAGGGTCTTGCCCGAGGTCGGCTCGACATCCATGCCGGCGAACCACTGGTTGGTGGCCCGATAGATGATCGGTGTCTTGTGCCGCCAGCAGTGCATATAGCTGTGGACGAACTTTTCTGCGCGAACCAGCGTGCCGGCTTCGCGCATGGCCTCGACGATCAGGGGGTTGGCGTCCCAGATTTTCAGGCCGGCAAAATTTGGCAGCGATGCGGCATACCGGCCGTCACCCATCACCGGATTGAGGATGTCGTCATCCTTCATGCCATAGCGCTTGCACGACAGGAAGTCTTCGACGCCGTAGGCGGGCGAGGAATGCACGATGCCGGTGCCGGCATCGAGCGTGACGTACTCGCCGAGATAGACCGGTGAGAGCCGGTCATAGAAGGGATGATGGAAGGCCTGCAGTTCAAGGTCGCGGCCGGTGCAGGTGGCGATGATCGTGCCCTGCAGGCCCCAGGCGGTGAGGCAGGTCTCGACCCGCTCCTTGGCCAGCAGCAGCAGCGCCGGCGCGCCATGGCGTTCGGTCGAGACCAGCGCGTACTCGAAATCGGGATGCAGGTTGAGGGCCTGATTGGCCGGCAGCGTCCAGGGGGTGGTGGTCCAGATGACTGCCCAGCCGGGGGCATCGGGCAGCGCGGCCAGTCCGAAGGCGTGGGCAAGCTGCTCGCGGTCGGTGAAGGCAAAGCCCACGTCGACCGCCACGTCGGTTTTGTCCTGGTATTCGACCTCTGCCTCGGCCAGCGCCGAGCCGCAGTCGAAGCACCAGTTGACCGGCTTGAGGCCGCGGAACACGAAACCGGCCTCGAGGATCTTGCCCAGCACGCGAAGCTCGTTGGCCTCGTTGCTCGGCGCCATCGTCATATAGGGATTGTCCCATTCGCCGAGCACACCGAGCCTGAGAAAATCTTTTTTCTGACGCTCGATCTGCTCGGTGGCATAGGCGCGCGATTTGGCCAGAACGTCTTGCGGCGCCAGACCTCGACCGAACTTCTTTTCGATCTGGATTTCGATCGGCATGCCATGGCAGTCCCAGCCCGGGACATAGCGGGCATCGAAGCCAGCCATGTTGCGGCACT
>CAIKZV010000157.1 GCA_903831925.1 uncultured Burkholderiales bacterium | reverse complement strand
TCGCCTCCGAGGTCATGGCCATCTTCTGTCTGGCGACCTCGCTTGTCGACCTGAAGGAGCGGCTGGGCCGCATCGTCGTGGCCGAGACCAGTGAGCGCAAGCCCGTGCTGGCGTCCGACCTGAAGGTTCACGGCGCGATGACCGTGCTGCTGAAGGAAGCGCTCGCGCCGAACCTGGTGCAGACATTGGAAAACAACCCTGCAATCCTGCATGGCGGGCCATTCGCCAATATCGCGCATGGCTGCAACAGCGTCATTGCCACGAAAGCAGCTTTGAAGCTTGGTGACTATGTCGTCACCGAGGCGGGCTTCGGCGCTGATCTGGGTGCCGAGAAGTTCATCGATATCAAGTGTCGAAAGAGTGGCCTCAGGCCCGATTGCGCGGTCATCGTGGCCACCGTGAGAGCACTGAAATATCACGGTGGCGTCGACCTGTCGGCGCTCAACACCGAAGACCTGCCGGCGCTTGCGCGCGGCATGGCAAACCTTGAGCGCCATGTCCGCAATCTGCGTGAGGTGTTCGGCTTGCCATGCGTCGTGTCGATCAACCACTTCATTGCCGACACCGACGCCGAGCACGCGCTGCTGCGCGAGCGCATCGGCGCTTTGGGCGTGCCGGTGCTCACCGCGCGCCACTGGGCTGAGGGTGGACGCGGCGCGGCCGATGTGGCCCGGGAGGTGGTGCGGCTGTGCGAGAGGCCCGCCGATCAGCCGACGACGCTGCGCTTTGCCTACGACGACGCCATGCCCTTATGGGACAAGATGAAGACCCTGGCGCAGAAAGTCTATGGGGCTGCCGATATCAGCGCGTCAGGCGATGTGAAGGCGAAGATTCAGCGCCTGCAGGATGAGGGCTATGGTCACTACCCGGTCTGTGCAGCCAAGACGCAGTACAGCTTTTCCACCGACGCGACGCTGCGCGGCGCGCCAACCGGTCACATCGTGAATGTACGCGAGGTGCGATTGGCAGCGGGTGCCGAGTTCGTGGTGATGGTCTGCGGCGACATCATGACCATGCCGGGTCTGCCCAAGGTGCCGTCGGCCGAGAAGATTGATCTGGACGATCAGGGCAGGGTGGTCGGGCTGTTCTGATCCGACGCGATTACAGACGATCACAGGTTTGCTGATCGTGAGTGCACAAGGGATGTTCGATAAAGGAACGTCAATAAGTGATCGTCAATCCGGGATCGACAAAACCGCTGACAAAAAATACCCTGAGGTGCTCAGCGGTGCAGTTTGCCGCATTCTGTTCTCCACTTACCAGGACTGTCCATGAACCGTGATGCTTTTGAAAATGGCCTGAAAACCCGCCGCGCCGTGCTGGGCGCTGAATATGTCGATGCCTCGATCGCAGCCGCCGATGACTTCAACATGCCGATGCAGGAGTTGGTCACCGAATATTGCTGGAACGAAGTCTGGAATCGTCCCGGACTCGATCGCAAGACACGAAGTCTGCTGAACCTCGCCATGCTGACAGCGCTGAATCGTCCTCACGAGCTGAAACTTCATGTGCGCGGTGCCCTCAACAATGGCGTGACCCCTGCCGAGATTCGCGAGGTTTTCCTGCAAACCGCAATCTATTGCGGCGTGCCGGCTGCCATCGACAGCTTCAGGAATGCCAAGGAAGTCTTCAAGGACATGGGCACTCAGCCGTGAACGAGCAAATTGCTTTCATCGGGCTGGGCAAGATGGGGCAACCGATGGTGCGTCGGTTGCTGGGCGCCGGCTACGCGGTCGCCGGTCATGACGTCAGCCCGGCGGCCATGGCGGCGCTGTCTGGCGAGGCCGGATTTCACGCAAGCGCATCCGTGCTCGAGGCGGTGC
>CAIKZV010000156.1 GCA_903831925.1 uncultured Burkholderiales bacterium | reverse complement strand
GCGGCCTGCTGCTGCTGCTGAGCATGTATGCGCTGCGCCCCCAGGACCTGATCGCGGTGCCGCTGGTGCTCTGGGCGGCCGGATCACTGCTGTGGTTTGTCGCGCTGGGCAATCGAGGCGGCGCGATGCAACTGGCTGCGGTGGCAGCGCTGGCCCTGGCGGCGCATTTCGTGCTGCCCGGGTTGCTGGGCGTGCCCAAGATTGCGATCTCCGACTACAAGGGCGTGAGCTATGCCCGCAAGTTTCCGGACAGCAAGCGCATCCTCGAGCGCACCTCGCCCTTCGGCCATCTGGAAGTCTATTCAAGCTCCTACCTGCACTTCGCGCCGGGCCTGTCCGACAACGCCGCCTTCAACCTGCCGCAGATGCCCTCGAATGCCTATCTGGGTCTGTACAGCGACAGCGAAGGCCCGATCGGCATCATCCGCAAGCTTCCCCCCGAGCAGACCGCGTACTACCGCTATCTG
This sequence comes from uncultured Burkholderiales bacterium, assembly GCA_903831925.1. Taxonomy (GTDB): domain Bacteria; phylum Pseudomonadota; class Gammaproteobacteria; order Burkholderiales; family Burkholderiaceae_E; genus UBA4615. The sequence continues at coordinate 5,416 of CAIKZV010000156.1, read as the reverse complement.
CCGATGTTCTATCCCTACCTGATCAAGGACAAGCCGCAGACCTTCGTCGCGCAGTTTGGTGGCGGTTTATCGACCGCGCTGGCGCTGGCCGCCGGATCCTCGAGCGTGACGGTGGCCGAAGGCGATCGCGGCATTCTCGAGGCCTTTCGCACGCAACAGGTCCTTCGCGACTTCACCGGCGACATCCTGAATCAGCCCGGCGTCGAAGTGATCGACTATGAAGGACGAATCTACCTCGCCGGTGTGCGCGATCGGTTCGACATCGTCGACCTGTCTCTGGCCGATTCGGCGGGCCTGTCAAGCCCAGGTGGCTTTGCGATCATCGAAAAATACGCCTATACCCGCCAGGCGATGGCGCATTACATGCAGGCGCTCAAGCCCGACGGCGTGCTGTCGGTGACGCTCTGGAACAAGGAAGAACCGCCCAAGTCGGTACTCAAGCTCTACGCCACGATGGCGGCTGCCGCGAGAGAAATGGGCGGCGCCGACATCTCGCGCAAGTTCTTTGTGGTCTCGGCCTACCTGTCCTCCACCACGGTACTGTTCAAGCGCGATGGCTTCAGCGACGCTGAAATCGAGCTGCTGCGCAAGCACACCGCGGCCATGTCCTTCGATGAGATCTATTCGCATGGGCTCGAGGTGGATACCAGCGGCCAGGCCGCATTGCTGAGCGAGTATCGCGAGCAGATCTTCGGCAATGGTGCAGCTCAGTCGGTCGGCGCCTCACCGCCCGCAGGCAGCAATTCGCCGCCGAAAGCGGGTTCAGCCGCCGAGCCGCAAGAGCCCCCTCCGGGCGATGCCGATGCCCCGCAGGTGCTGCCCTCGACCCAGTTGGGCCGCCTGGCCTGGCATGCGTTGGTCTCTGGCCAGTGGGATGCGCTGGCGCGCGACTATGTCTTTGACACCCGGGTGCTCAGCAATGCCCAGCCCTATTTTGCGGCCTATGTGAAATTTGCCGACCTGCCGCGGGTGACCGACCGGCTTGAGTTGCTTCAGGATGAATGGGGCTTTCTGCTGATCTGGGCAACGCTGGGCGTGGCCTGCATCGCGGCGCTGTCGCTGGTGATGCTGCCGCTGGTGTTCGGCTGGCGCACGATCTTCAGCCGCTATCCGGGCAAGGCTCGCACCATCGTCTATTTCGCCTGCCTGGGCCTGGGCTACATCATGGTCGAGGTCGGCCTGATCGCGCACTTCATCCTGGCGCTGGGCAATGCCACGATTTCGGCCTCGGTGCTGATCACCGGCATGCTGATCTTCTCCGGCCTGGGCAGCTTCGTGTCGGAGCGGGCCCTGCCGCAGGCGCGCAGCGTGATGCCGGTGATCTTCGGCCTGATCGGGGCTATCCTGATCGGCTATGGCCTGTGGATCGACCATGCACTCGATGCGATTGCCGCCCTGCCCTATGTGGCGCGTCTGCTGTGCTGCTTCGTGCTGATCGCGCCGCCGGCCTTTTTGATGGGCTTTCCGATGCCGGTGGCGATGACCACGCTCGGCCGCCTGGGCAAGGAAGCCATGTTCCTGTGGGCCTGGGGCATCAATGGCTGCTTCTCGGTGATCGGTGCCGCGCTGGTCCCGGTGCTGGCCACCTCCTTCGGGCTGCACAGTGTCCTGGCCGTCAGCGGTGCGGCCTATCTGCTGGCACTGCCGATGTTCTATGCGGTGCTCAAACCGCTGCAAGGCCAAACCGCCCGCACGGCCCTGGCGTGAAAGCCGGGCGCCGCGCCCTGATTGCTGCAGCCGCGGCAGCCGCGGCAACCGCAACAGCCCCCGCAGCCGCGGCTTCGCGCGCGACTAAGGCGCGATCGGTCAAGGCTTCACGCCAGAGTCTGTTGTCGATGCACCATTCTGCCTTTCCCTATGACGGGCTGGTGCCGGATACCGGCTTGCCGTTTCTCGATGCCACGCAGGATGGCCAGATCGGCCATATGTCATCGCGCGGCGGCTTTTACGCGGCGCAGACCACCTACAGCGATCGCCGTTCCCTGCTGCATGTCGGGGCCGGCTATCGCGGCTCGAGCAGATCCCTGGTGCTGGTGTTCTTTCATGGCAATGGCGCCACCCTCACTCGCGATGTGATCCTGCGCCAGCGGGTCGCCGAGCAGTTCGATGCATCGGGCATCGATGGCGTTCTGATCGCCCCTCAACTTGCGGTCGATGCCTGGGATTCGAGCGCCGGCCATTTCTGGGACAGCCGCTTTGCACCGCGCTATCTGGACGAGGCCTTCAGCCATCTGGCGCCAATGTCGGGTTTGCCGCTTGAGGCGCTGAAACGCGCGCGCGTGGTGCTGCTAGCCTACAGCGGTGGCTACCTGCCGCTGTCCTGCTGTCTCGCAGAAGAAGGCCTGGGCACGAGGCTCTCCGGCGTGGTTTTGCTCGATGCCCTGTATGGCGAGCAGGAGCGCTTCGAGCGCTGGATTGGCGCCCATCATCGCCGGGCTTTTTTCGTCAGCGCCTGGAGCAACTCGAGCGTGAGCGAGAATGTGGCGTTCAATCTCGCGCTGGCACAGCGCAACATCGCGGTTCAAACCGGAGTGCCGCAGCAACTGTCGGGCGGCGGCGTGTGGACGGTGCCATCACTGGCCGCCGAGCATATGGACTTTGTCACCCGCGCCTGGGTCGATGAACCGCTGCGCGATCTGCTGTCGAAAATGCGCTGAGCGGTGTCGGCACACCTGCACAGGATGTCGTGTCGTCGCCCATGACGGTTCGTTATCAACTTGCACCAGTGTGTGCCTGTACGCGCAACCACGATGATAGAAACCGACTGCCGCCCATCACGGATTGGCGATCCTGATGTCATGCAAGACGGGCGCGCACGACTCTGAGACTGCTGAGACCCTGCGCCAGAACCCGACACGAACGAGGCGCCGCGCAACTCACCCCTTCGGAGATCACCTGATCCGGTTTCGCACTGACCCGAAATAGTCCGCAGTAGTCTGAAATACCTATCTCCCGCCCGGCGCACCCGTGTCGGAGTGAAAGATTCACCTCTTACTGTGCCGGCAGCGGGTCAGAAGTCACGCTTTATCGTTTCCTTGCACAGTGACCGCCACTGGTAAGGCAGGGATCGCACGAGCCACCACCATCTGGAGTAATTCATGAAGCTGAAATTGATGTCCATTGCTGCTGCCGCATTGTTCGGTGCAGCGCCTGCGTTTGCGGCTACACCGTTTCTGGTTGATTTCGAGAGCTCATGGGGCTCCGGCACGCCGGTCGACAACAACTACTCGGCCATCGGCGTGACATTCACCAACCTGCTGGGCCTGTCCAACGGCGATGGCCTGGGTTCTTTGGCAGGCGGCGACTACTACAAGAACGCCCCAAGCCCGCTGGGCACCGCCTTCGTTCAACTCGACGGCGTGACCAACACCACCTCGTACATGAATGTGGCAGGCGGCGTCGCCGGCAGTCTGTCGTTCTACTACAGCAGCCCCGAGTCGGTGATCAACGCAATCAAGGCTTATTCAGGCCTCAATGGCGGGGGCACGCTGCTGGGCAGCTTCGACCTGACTGCCACCGACGGCAGCTATAGCGTGTGGCAGCAAGCAACGTTCTCGTTCACCGGCGAGGCCCTGTCGTTCGACCTGACACCGACTAACGGTATCGCGGCCTTCGACAACATCGCCGCGGTTCCGGAGCCCGAAGCCTTTGCATTCATGCTCGCCGGCCTTGGCCTGATGGGCGCAGTGATCCGCCGCAAGCAAAAGCAATCCGCCTGATACCCCTCATCCCACAGGAACATTCCTATGAAAACAAAATTCCGTCAGCGGCAGGTGTCCGTCGCCATTGCTGCGCTCTTCGGCAGCGCTGCGCTGCTCGCCGCCCCTCAGATTCTCGCCGCCGGCAAAGTTGCCGGCAAATACGTTGCCGGCGACTTCCATAACCACACGACATGCTCGGACGGCTCCATCTCGATCCAGAAGCTGGTCAACAAGTCGATGGACACCGCCTGGGGCCTTGACTGGTTCGTGCAAGCCGGCCACGGCGGCAACGGCAACCGCAATTGCTCGCTGGTCGAAGACGAGTCATTGGCAACCTCTGCCTACCCCTTTGTCTCAGGAAAAGGCCCAACAACGACATGGGCCGACAGCATCGGCAAAAGCAATCTCAAGGGCCTCAATGGCGGCACCGGCGGCGATGGCAACATGTGGCGTTGGCAGTCGCTGCAGGAAGTTCAGTATCAGGTCCTCGAGCATCTGTCAGAGCTGAGGAACCAGCCACTGATCCAGGGTATGGAGTCCGTGGTCGCCGGCCACGAACACACATCGATGTCGATCATCACCGGCCAGATGCCCTACGGCTCTCAAACCGCAGTGCCGCTGAACGTTACCGGCTACACGCCCCTGGGCGGCTACGTCGCCGCAGGCAATGCAACGGCATTGGCCCAGTGGTCCTACTGCTTCGACCGTGGCGACACCGACACCAGCCGCGGCAATATCACCGGCACGACAACCGGCAACAACTGGAACTGCTCGGTCACCGGTAGCGCGAACGCTTCCAATGCCAGCTGGAACAGCACAGCCCAGAAGCTGATGCCCGCCAGTGGCACCGGCACCGGCGACCGCGGCCACTACAAGACCGTGGAAGCGGTCAAATGGATGAAGGAGAACCATCCGAACGGCAGCTACTACGTTCCGGCCCACCTGGAGCGTGCAGGCCCGTTCAATCCGGATGGCAACAACGGCTTCAACATCGAACACCTGCGCAATCTCAACAACGCCGCCCCGGCGGTGGCTTTCGGCATGGAAACCCAGCCGGGCCACGGCGCTTCGGCTAATCGTGGCGAATACCAGCCCAAGCGCAACAACTTCGGTACCGGCAACTTCGACACCGGCGGTGGCACCAAGGTGAACGTCGACTCCGCGGGTGGTACCACCTACGGCGGTACCGGCGTGTATGGCGCCATGGTCGGCGGTGTCTGGGATGCACTGCTTGGCGAAGGCCGCAACTTCTGGTTCTTTGCCAGCTCCGACTGGCATAACCGCGGCCAGTTCGGCCCGGACGACCGCCGCAGCACGCAAGACTTCCTGCCGGGCGAATACCAGCGCAACTACACCATGGTGCGCAACAACGGTGACAAACTGCGTCCGCAGGCGATTGTCGACGGACTGCGCACCGGCAACAACTTTGCGGCCAGTGGCCAGTTGATCGACCGCATGGCCTTCATTGCCTGCGCTTCCTACCCCGGCATCGGAAAACGCTCCGACGCCGCCGTGGAGGCACTGGCCCTGACGGCTGCAACCAACAACACCGACATCGATGTCAGCGGCTGCGCCACGATGGGCGAGAAGCTGATCGTGCGTCCTGGCGCGGAGATCGTGGTGTCAATCGTGGTGCGTGATCCGAGTGGTGCCAACTTCTCCCCGTACACCTTTGCCAACCCGTCTCTCAAGCAGATTGATGTTGACCAGCCGCT
>CAIKZV010000155.1 GCA_903831925.1 uncultured Burkholderiales bacterium | reverse complement strand
TGAGATAGTCCTTGCCGTAATCATCGTTCTGAAAAAGGATCGCGACCTTGCCATTGGGCTTGGTTTCCATCAGGTGCTGGGCGTAGATCTTTCCTTCGGCCTGATAGGTCGGCTGCCAACCCATGGTCCAGGGGTAATTCTTGGGGTCGCCCCACTTGGTGGCGCCGGTCGAGACGAACAGCTGCGGCACCTTCTTGGCGTTCATGTACTTCTGGATCGCGCTGTTGGTCACGGTGCCCAGAATGCCGAAGGTGGCCAGCACCTCGTCTTCTTCGACCAGCTTGCGCACCTGCTCGACGGTCTTGGCAGGGTTGTAGCCATCATCGAGCGAGATGAACTTGATCTGACGACCGTTGACACCGCCCTCGGCATTGACCTTCTTGAGGTAGGCATCAATCGACTTGCCGATCGTGCCGTAGGCCGATGCATTGCCGGAATACGGCATGGTGTTCCCGATCTTGATTTCCTTGTCAGTCGCGCCGACGTCGTACTTCTTTTGCGCAAAACCTGTCCGAGAGACCAGCAAAGCACCAGCGCCGGCCGCAGCCGCCTTCAGAAAGTTGCGTTTCATGGGTGTCTCCTCCACGAGGTTAAAAAAACGGGCCCTGCGTCAGACGCAGAGCCCGGTCAATGCAGTCGCACTTCAGGTGAGGCGACCATCATTATTTGAAAGCCCGTTCAGCGGCCAAGCGTCTTGCCCGACAGCAGCCAGGTCTTGCCGTTCCAGGTGACGATCTGCTCACGCTCGATCGGCGAGAAATCATCCGGACCGGTCTTGACATTGACGCCGGGCAGCAGCATCGGCAGGGTCATGTCGATGCTGGCGGCCTGTTTCATCAGGTTCTCGCGGGTGAGGTTGTCGCCGCACTGCTTGAGCACCTGGACGAAGGTCTGAGCGGTCGAATAACCGAAGACATGCAGGTTGTCCTTCAGATCGCAGCCGGGGCAATACTTCTGCATGAAGGCCAGCCAGTCCTTGTACTCGGGCGTGTTCTGCCACTGGGCGTCGGTCGGATCCTTGAGGTAGTAGACCGACAGGATGCCGATGCCATTGTCTGCACCGGCAGTGTTCATCACGGCACCGGGCGAGTTGGACACGCTGTTCAGATAGTGGGTCGGCTTCCAGCCGATCTCAGCCGCCTTCTTGATCGCCTGCGCCGCAAACTTCGGCGTGGTGACGTTGAAGAAGATGTCGGCGCCCGATGACTTGAGCTCGACCATCTGGCTGTCGATCGTCGGATCGGTCACCTCATAGCTCAGCTGCTTGATGACCATGGTCTTGAACTTGTCGCCCAGGCCGTCCTGAAGGCCCTTCAGATAGTCTTTACCGTAGTCGTCGTTCTGATAGAGGATCGCGATCTTGCCGTTGGGCTTGGTCTCGAGGATGTGCTGAGCGTAGATCTTGGCCTCGCCCTGATAGTTGGGCTGCCAGCCCATCGTCCAGGGGAAGTTCTTGGGATCGCTCCACTTGGTGGCACCGGTTGCCGAGAACAGCTGCGGCACCTTCTTCTGGTTCATGTACTTGTGGATCGCCGAATTGGGCGGGGTGCCGAGCACGCCAACCAGGGCGAACACTTCGTCTTCCTCGACCAGCTTGCGAGCCTGCTCGACGGTCTTGGCCGGGTTGTAGCCGTCATCCAGACTCACGAACTTGATCATGCGGCCATTGACGCCGCCTTCGGCGTTGACCTTCTTGAAATAGGCATCCATCGACTTGCCGATGGCGCCATAAGCCGATGCAGGACCCGAATACGGCATGATGTTGCCGATCAGGATCTCTTTGTCGGTAGCACCCGAGTCGTACTTCTTTTGCGCCAGGGTGGCGCCGGAAAACAGGGCCGCGGTCAGTCCAGCAAGGGCCACGGTCAAAAACTTGCGATTCACGATTGACTTCCTCCAACGGGTTGCGGTGCAGCTGACGAGACCACGGGGTCGGTCCCGGCAGATCGGGGCTCGGACCGGGTCGGCCGCAGCCAGCCCCAGATCCGTTTGACCAATCCTGCTGTGCCATCGGGCATCGCATACATGAGCAGGATCAGAAAAATGCCATAAATCGCCCATGGGGCCGATTTGGAAATCTCGTCGGCAAAGTTGGGCACGAACTGGATGAAGATCGCGCCGGCAATCGCACCGGGAATCGATGCCAGACCGCCCACCACCACGCCGACCAGGAAGGTAATCGACAGGAAGGAGGTAAAACTGTCGGGCGAGACGAAGGCCACGGCCGAAGCAGACAGCGCACCGGCCACGCCGGTGAAGGCTGCCGACACACCGAAGGCCAGCGACTTGTAGACCGGCAGGTTGATGCCCATGGCCGATGCGGCGATCGGATGGTCACGAATGGCGACCAACGCCCGGCCGACGCGACCGCGCAGCAGGCGCCAGGCGATCAGGAACATGATCAGCGTGACCAGCAGAATATAGAAGTAGAGCCAGCGGTCGGACGACAGCGGCTGCCCGAGGAAGCGGAACTCGAAGGGCGGCTCGGGTTTTGACAGGACGATGCCCTGAACGCCGCCGGTCCATTCCTCGATGTGCTTGTACTTGAGCATCTGAGGGACGGCGAGTGCCAGCGCGAAGGTGGCGAGCGCCAGATAGTGGCCTCCCAGTCGCAGGGCCGGAAAGCCCATCAGATAGCCGAACACGAAGCAGGCCACGGCCGCAAACGGCAGCGTTGCCCAGTAGGGAATGCCGGCGCGATCCATCAGGATGGCTGCGCTGTAGGCACCGATGGCATAAAACGCACCATGGCCCAGCGAGATCTGGCCGTTATAGCCGGTCAGGATGTTCAGGCCCAGCACGGCGATCGCATAGATCATCACCATGTTGAACTGGAAGACCCGGAAGTTCTTGACCAGGAAAGGCAATACGCACAGCGCCGCAAGCAGCACCACGCCACCGATCCAGATCCATTTGCGATTGGCGTTGTCGTTCATACGCGGGTCACCACGGCTTTGCCGAACAGTCCGTTCGGTTTGAGGGTCAGAGTGCCGACAATCAGGATGAGCGCGACTGTCAGTTTGAGTTCGGTACCGATGACATAGGCACCGAGAAGATTCTCGAGGATGCCGACGATGAAGCCGCCGATGACTGCACCCCACGCATTGTCGATGCCACCGAGCAGGGCAGCCGCAAAACCGTAGAGCAGGATGCCGGCCATCATGTTCGGATCGAGAAAGACGATCGGGGCAACCATCATCCCGGCGATTGCACCGATCGCGGCGGCCAGCCCCCAGCCCACACCCAGCATCCAGGACACCCTGACACCGACCAGTTTGGCTGAATCGGGGTTTTGCGCTGCTGCGCGCATCGCCAGGCCGATGGGGGTGAAGCGGAAGAAGGCATACAGCGACGCCAGCACGACCAGCATCACCGCCACCGAGCCGAACTCATGCGCCGAGAAATACTGCGTCTCGATGCCGGTGCCTTTCGGAAACGGGCTCGGGAAGGACTTGATGGTGTGATCGAAGATCCAGCCGGCGAGCGCGTTGAAAATCACCAGCAGACCGACGAAGACAATCACGTTGGTCAGCACCGGAGACTTTTCGACCGGCTTGAGGATGATTCGCTGAATCAGCAGACCGCCCAGGAAGGAGATGGCCACCGTGGCGAAAAACGCGCCCCAGTAGGGCCAGCCTGAATTGATCAGTGCCCAGGCAATGAAAGTGCTGAAGGTGGCCATCTCGCCCTGGGCGAAATTGATGTGGTGAGTGGCCTGGTGAATCATGACCAGCGCGAGTCCGACGGAGGCATAGATGCATCCGTTGGAAATGCCGGCAAAGATCTGGTGAAGGAGGGCTTCCATCGTCTCTTTTCGCTCTGTTTGCTCTGTTTGCTGCGGAAGGGGATCGGGCGCTGGGATCAGTAACCGAGATAGACCCGGCGGACGGTCTCGTCGTTCCTGATCTGCTCGCTCGGACCGGAGATCACGATACGGCCGGTCTCGAGGAGGTAGGCATGGTTGGCAAGCCCGAGCGCCAGACTGGCGTTCTGCTCGACCAGCAGCATGCTGACTTTTTCTTCCTCGTTGATCTTGCGCATGATGCGGAAGATCTCGGCGACGATCAGCGGGGCCAGGCCGAAGGAC
>CAIKZV010000154.1 GCA_903831925.1 uncultured Burkholderiales bacterium | reverse complement strand
CCGCCAGCATGGTGGTGATCGGCACCTCGAGCTTCCAGTCGTCTTCGAGAATCTTCTGCAGGGCGGCGACGTCCCATTGCTCCTCGACGCTGTCTTCGGGCACATGCGCGCGGAACAGATCGGTGAAGACGCCCTGGCGCAACCCGGACATCAGGTCCTCGGTATCGGCCGACTCGAGCAGATCGTTGCGCTGCTGATAGATGACCTTGCGCTGATCATTGGAGACATCATCGTATTCGAGCAGCTGCTTGCGGATATCGAAGTTGCGCGCCTCGACCTTGCGCTGCGCGCTCTCGATCGAGCGCGACACCATGCCGGCCTCGATCGCCTCGCCCTCGGGCAACTTGAGGCGATCCATGATCGACTTGAGCCGATCACCGGCGAAGATCTTGAGCAGCGGATCGTCCATCGACAGATAGAAACGCGAGGAGCCCGGATCGCCCTGACGGCCCGACCGGCCACGCAACTGGTTGTCGATGCGACGCGATTCGTGGCGCTCGGTGCCGATGATGTGCAGGCCACCGGCCGCAACCACCTGATCGTGCAACTGCTGCCATTCGGTTCGCACCGCTTCAACCTGCGACTGGCGGCTTGACTCGTCGAGATCGGCGCGTGCCTGGATCTGATCGACCCGGCCCGAGACATTGCCGCCCAGCACGATGTCAGTGCCGCGACCGGCCATGTTGGTGGCAATGGTGATCATGCCCGGGCGCCCGGCATCGGCCACGATCTGGGCCTCCTGGGCATGCTGCTTGGCGTTGAGCACGTTGTGCGGCAGCTTCGCCTCTTTCAGCAGCCCCGAGAGCAGCTCGGAGTTTTCGATGGAGGTGGTGCCCACCAGCACCGGCTGACCGCGCTTCTGGCATTCCTTGATGTCGGCCAGGATCGCGCCGTATTTTTCGCGCACGGTCCGGAAGACCTGATCCTGACGATCGTCGCGGACCATCGGCCGGTGCGTCGGGATGATGACCGTCTCGAGCCCGTAGATTTCCTGGAATTCATAGGCCTCGGTATCGGCCGTGCCGGTCATGCCCGAGAGCTTGCCGTACATGCGGAAGTAGTTCTGGAAGGTGATCGAGGCGAGCGTCTGGTTTTCAGACTGGATCGTCACGCCTTCCTTGGCTTCGACCGCCTGATGCAGGCCGTCGGACCAGCGTCGCCCCGACATCAGCCGGCCGGTGAACTCGTCGACGATGATCACCTCGCCGTCCTGCACCACATATTGCTGGTCACGGAAAAACAGCGTGTGCGCGCGCAGCGACACCGTCAGGTGATGCATCGACAGGATGTTGGCCGCGTCGTAGAGGCTGGCGCCCTCAGGCAGGATGCCAAGGCGGGTGAGGATCTGCTCGGCCTTTTCATGGCCGGCCTCGGACAGATGCACCTGATGCCCTTTGCGATCGACCCAGTAGTCGCCGGGCGGCTCGGGCTCGTTGGGCTTGGGCTCGTCTTCCATGGCGGCGAGCAGCGGCGGAACCGCGTTCATGCGCACATAGAGTTCGGTGTGATCTTCGGCCTGCCCCGAAATGATCAGCGGCGTACGGGCCTCGTCGATGAGGATCGAGTCGACCTCGTCGACCACCGCAAACGACAGGCCGCGCTGCACGCGGTCGGCGATGTCGTAGACCATGTTGTCGCGCAGATAGTCGAAGCCGAATTCGTTGTTGGTGCCGTAGGTGATGTCGGCGGCATACGCCTCGCGCTTGTGCTGCGGCGGCATCTGCGACAGATTGACGCCGACGCTCATGCCGAGGAAACGGTAAACGCGGCCCATCCAGTCGGCATCGCGCTTGGCGAGGTAATCGTTGACCGTGACCACATGCACGCCAGTGCCAGGCAAGGCATTGAGATAGGCCGGCAGGGTGGCCATGAGGGTCTTGCCCTCGCCGGTGCGCATCTCGGCGATCTTGCCGTAATGCAGGGCCATGCCGCCCAGCAATTGCACGTCGAAGTGGCGCATGCCGAGCACGCGTCGGGCCGCCTCGCGGCAGACCGCAAAGGCTTCGGGCAGGACGGCATCGAGGGTCTGACCCTGGGCAAGGCGCGCGCGCAGCTCGGGCGTCTTGGCGGCGAGCTGCTCATCGGACAGGCCGGTGAGCGAGGATTCGAGCGCGTTGATCTGCACGACCACCTTGCGATAGTCCTTCAGCAGACGCTCGTTGCGACTCCCGAAAATCCGGGTGAGAAAGTTTTGGATCATGAGTGTCCGGGCCGCCAGGCGGACCCGCACTAGGGCTGATGGACAGTCGGCGAGTTTAGCATGCACGGTCTGATGACCTTAGCCGCCACACCGCCGGGCACATTCGGGCACCATGAGGGTCCGCCCCCCTCTGACACCACTGCCTTTCACCCTGCCGATGAAGCCGCCGCGCTCGCGCAATGTCCTGTCATGGCTGACCGCCGAGCCGGCCTTCGCACGTCTTGGCGAGCAGGCGACCCGCCTGGCCGCGCTCGAAGCCGACGTGCGACGCGCCCTGCCTGGGCTGGCGCTCACGGTGGTCGCCTTCGAACACAAGCAACTGGTGGTCGGTGCCAGCCATGCCGCGATGGCCGCCAAAGTCAGACAGGTCGAGCCCACCCTGATCGGCGCCCTCGGCCGTCAGGGCTGGGCCGTTGAGAAGGTGCGCTTCAAGCCGCTGTTTCGCGCACCGGCTGCAAGCGTCGCGCTCCGCGACAAGACCGCTCCCGGGGCTGACGCGGTGGCGCACATCACCGACCTGTCGCAAAGCATCGAGCATCCGGGCCTGAAAGACGCGCTGGCCCGTCTTGCCGCACGCCACTCCGGCTGACTCAGACGCCCGTCGTCACGCGGTCCGGGGACGGTGCAGCGTCTGGATCAGGCGCCGACCCAGTCGAGTGCGAACACCCGCGGCGCCTCACGGCGCTGGGGATAGGTGGTGAGTTCGAAGGCGGTCTCATCCGCCAGCAGGGCGCGCAGCAGCAGGTTGTTCATGGCATGGCCCGACTTGTGCGCCGAGTAGGACGCAAGCAGCGGATGACCGACCAGATAGAGATCGCCGATCGCATCAAGAATCTTGTGCTTGACGAACTCGTCGTCGGATCGCAGCCCATCTGAATTGAGGACGCGGGATTCATCCATCACGATCGCATTGCCCAGGCTGCCGCCCCGGGCCAGGCCGTGCGAGCGCAGCGATTCGACATCCTGCATGAAGCCGAAGGTGCGGGCACGCGAAATCGCGCTGACATACGACGCATTGGCGAAATCGACCTCGACCTGCTGGACCGTGGCATTGATGGCCGGATGGCCGAAGTCGATCGAAAAGCGCAGCTTGAAGCCGAAATGCGGCTCAAGGCGCGCCCATTTGTCGCCATCGCGCACTTCGACCGCACGCTTGACGCGAATGAAACGCTTGGGCGCGGCCTGTTCGAGCAGACCGACCGACTGGATCAGGAACACGAAGGAACCGGCCGAGCCGTCGAGGATCGGGATCTCGGCGGCGGTCACATCGATGATGAGATTGTCGATGCCCAGGCCGGCCAGCGCCGACATCAGGTGCTCGACCGTGGCGACCTTGACCGATGCGCCTTCACCGGTATCGGCAGCACTCAGGGTCGAGGCCATGCGGGTATCGGTCACCCGCGAAGCCGACACGCGAATCTCGACCGGCACCGGCAGGTCGACCCGACGAAAGACGATGCCGGTATCGGGCGGCGCCGGACGCAGGGTCAGTTCGACCCGTTGCCCTGAATGCAGCCCGACGCCCTGCGTGCGCACCAGCGCCTTGACGGTGCGTTGTCTGAGCATCGCGATACGCGCCGGTCGCCGGTGCCTGATCCGCTCAGAGCTGCTTGAGCAGGGTCGCGGCGTCGCTGACTTCGAACTTGCCGGGCGCTTCGCGATTGAGCTGCTTGATGACGCCGTCATCGATCAGCATCGAATAGCGGTCAGAGCGAACGCCCATGCCGCGCGCGGTGAGGTCGAGCATCAGGCCGGTAGCGCGGGTGAATTCGGCGCTGCCGTCGCCCATCATGCGCACCTTGCCGCCGCTTTTCTGCTCGCGGCCCCAGGCACCCATCACGAAGGCGTCGTTGACCGAGACACACCAGATTTCGTCGACGCCCTTGGCGCGCAGCGCGTCAAAGTGTTCGACATAGCTGGGCACATGCTTGGCCGAGCAGGTCGGCGTGAAGGCGCCCGGCAGCGCAAACAGCGCGATTTTCTTGCCCTTGACAAGGTCGGAGACCTTGAATGCATTCGGGCCAATGCTGCAGCCATTGCCTTCGACTTCAATGAATTCGGTCAGCGTGGCTTCGGGCACGCGGTCCCCGATCTTGATCGTCATGCTCGCGACTCCTGTTGCATCAGATGGTTTAAGAAATTGATAGCAGCCACGCCGGTGATCCGGCGTCGCAACCGCGGATTGTAGCCCGCCGACAGGACACCCGACCGCAGCGCCAGATCAATCGGCCTGACGACGCAGGAAGGCCGGGATATCGAGTCGATCAACACCTTTTTCCTCGAGTGCCGCCACCTGGGCCGATGCGCTGCCCCGGGTATTGCGCCAGACCGCCGGTTTGTCGAGGTCGGTATAGGACGGCTCGACCGGCTGCGCATCGCTCGTGCCGGTCGCCCGGAAAGTCTGCGGCACCAGCTGGGGCTTGCGCTGGGTGCGGCCGATGCCGGTTGCCACCACGGTCACGCGCAGGCGGTCGGTCATCGCTTCTTCATAGACCGTGCCGTGAATGATCGTGGCATCGTCGGCGCAGAACTGCTTGATGGTGTTGATCACTTCGTTGGTCTCGCGCAGCTTGAGCGAGCGGCTGGCAGTGATGTTGACGATGACGCCGCGCGCACCCGACAGGTCGACGCCGTCGAGCAGCGGCGAGGCCACTGCCTGCTCGGCGGCCAGCCGCGCACGGTCGAGTCCGGCCGCTTCGCCGATGCCCATCATCGCCTTGCCCTGCTCGCCCATGATGGTCTGCACGTCGGCGAAGTCGACGTTGACCAGGCCCGGCACATTGATGATCTCGGCGATGCCGGCCACCGCGTTGTGCAGGACGTCGTCGGCACGCACGAAAGCGTCTTCGAGGCTGGCGTCCTCATCCATCACTTCGAAAAGTTTCTGATTCAGCACCACGATCAGCGAGTCGACATGCTCGGCGAGCTGCTCGAGGCCTTCATCGGCGATGCGCATCTTCTTGCTGCCTTCGAATTCGAAAGGCTTGGTCACCACACCCACGGTCAGGATGCCGAGCTCCTTGGCGACTGCCGCCACCACCGGTGACGCGCCGGTGCCGGTGCCCTTGCCCATGCCGGCGGTGATGAACACCATGTTGGCGCCGGCAAGCGCCGCCTTGACCTGCTCGCGTTCATTTTCGCAGGCGGCGCGGCCCGCGCCCGGGTTGGCACCCGCGCCCAGACCGGCATCGCCGAGCTGGATCACGCTGGGCGCGAGCGAGCGCTTGAGCGCCTGGCGATCGGTATTCACCGCAATGAATTCGACCCCCTGCACGCCGCGACTGATCATGTGATTGACGGCATTGCCGCCGGCGCCGCCGACGCCAACCACTTTGATCACTGCGCCGTCAGTTTCGTTTTCGATCATTTCAAAAGCAGACATCGTTAGGGCCTCCAACGGTAGATTTTAAATATCAAGAAATTCAGACAGTAAAAATGGGCAGAACCAGGCAAACAGAACTCAGAAATTCCCCAGAAACCATTCCTTCATCCGGCGCAGGGTTTCCTTGAAGGATCCCGACTGCTCCGCAACCTTGCGACCTCGCTGACGCTGAATCCGGGCCTCTTCGAGCAACCCGAGAACCGTGGCATAGCGGGGCGTTCTGACCACATCGGCCAGCCCGCCCGAATAGCCCGGCACGCCGATGCGCACCGGTTTGAGAAAGAT
>CAIKZV010000153.1 GCA_903831925.1 uncultured Burkholderiales bacterium | reverse complement strand
TCGCCTCCACCGTGCTGGGCGCCGGCGCCATCCTGAATGCCGGCACGCCGATGCAGCAGCAGGCGCTGTTGCCCGGGATCGCTTCGGGCGAGACGATTGCCACCCTGGCGAGCACCGAAGACGGCGGCTCGTGGGACGCTGCCGCCACAACGCTGACCGCAACGAAGTCGGGCAACCGCTGGCAGCTAAACGGCCACAAGAGCTTCGTGCTCGATGGCCACAGCGCCGACCTGATCGTGGTGCTGGCCCGCGCCCCCGGCACATCGGGCAACGATGGCCTGTCGCTCTTTAACGTTCAGGGCACTGCATCGGGGCTGTCGCGCCGTGCGCTCACCACGCTTGATCCGACCCGCAAGCTTGCGCGCCTCACCTTCAGCGATGTCGAGGCCCAGTTGCTCGGCGAGGAAGGCAAGGCTGCTGCTGCGTTTGAGAAAACCATGATCGAGGCCGCGATCTGCCTGTCCAATGAGATGGTCGGCGGTGCGGCGCGCCTTCGCGAAGACGCGCTCGCCTACGCGATGATGCGCATGCAGTTCGGCCGGGTGATCGGTGCTTTCCAGTCGATGAAACACAAGCAGGCCGACATGCTGCTCGAAGTCGAACTCGCCAAATCGGCGGCCTATTTCGCGGCTGCCGCGCTCGACGAACAGGATGCCGATATCGCGGTCACCGCATCACTCACCAAGGCCTGCGCAAGCGACGCCTATCTGCAGACCGCCATCCACGCCATCCAGATCCATGGCGGCATCGGCTTTACCTGGGACAACGACACGCACCTGTGGTTCAAGCGGGCCAAGAGT
The DNA here is from genome assembly GCA_903831925.1 of uncultured Burkholderiales bacterium. GTDB lineage: Bacteria > Pseudomonadota > Gammaproteobacteria > Burkholderiales > Burkholderiaceae_E > UBA4615. The sequence continues at coordinate 27,309 of CAIKZV010000153.1, read as the reverse complement.
TCGGAGGCGCTGTTCGGCGATGCGCATCTGCACCGCGAACGCATGATGGCGCAGATGGCCGCGCCCACCCCCGCCAGCAACGCGACCGCTTGAGGAGACACACGACATGACCGAACAGACAGAATCCTCCGTGCGCGCCGAAGTGCGCGCCTGGCTCGAGGCCAACTGGAACCCCGACAGCGGCCTGGTCGACTGGCGCAACAAGCTGATGGACGCAGGCTGGGGCACACCGCACTGGCCGACCGAGTGGTATGGGCGCAACCTGCCGGTCGGGTTGCAGCCGATCGTCGAAGAAGAATTCAAGCGCATCGGTGCGGTCGGCGTAGCTCGGGTCGGCATTCGCGTGCTGGCCGCAGCCACCATCCTGGCGCACGGCACCGACGAGCAGAAAAAACGTTTTTTGCGCCCCAGCATGACCGGCGAGGAAGCCTGGTGTCAGCTCTTCAGCGAACCCGGCAGCGGGTCGGACGCCGCCGGCGCGGTGACCCGCGCCGACCGCCAGGGCGACCACGACATCATCAACGGCCAGAAGCTCTGGACCTCGGGCGCGCAGAAAGCCGACTTCGGGCTGCTTCTGGCGCGCACCGACTGGGACAAGACCAAGCATGCCGGCCTGTCCTTTTTCATCATCGACATGCATCAGCCAGGCGTCACGGTGCAACCGCTCAAGCAGATGAACGGCCATGCCACCTTCAACCAGGTCTTCATCACCGATGCGACCGTACCGGCCAACTGGCTGGTGGCAGGCGAAGGCAAGGGTTGGGCGGTGGCCACTACCACGCTGATGCACGAGCGGCGCGCCGCCGATTCGCTGCGCTCCTGGGGGGCTGCGAAATCTGATCGGCCCGGTCGCATCTTTGACGAGGAGCGCGCCGAAGCCGAAATCGCGCTTGCGCCCTACAAGTGGTATCCGAATCGCGCGGGCCGGATCGATCTGATCATTCCGCGGGCGAAAGAAACCGGCAAGCTCGATGACCCGGCGGTGCGCCAGGAAATCGCGCGCCTGCTCACCCTGTCGAAGTCGGCTGAATGGACCGCACGCCGTGCGCGCAGTGCACAGGAACAGGGTCGCCCGCAAGGCCCGGAAGGCTCGCTCGGCAAGCTCGCGGCCAGCCATATCGCGCGCGCGGCAGCACGGGTGCATACCCTGCTGAGCGGCGCCGACTCCTTGCTGGCTGGCGCCGATGGTCCGCATGCCGGCACGATCGCCGAGATCCTGATCTCGGTGCCGGCCACCTCGATCGCAGGCGGCACCGACGAGATCCAGCGCAACATCATTGCCGAGCGCGTGCTCGGCATGCCGAAGGAGCCGAGCATCGATAGCGACAAACCCTATCGCGACGTGCCGCGAAATGGCGCGGGATGAGGCAGGCGCGCACTCGCGCCGACTGCGAGGCCCTCGATCGCCAGGATCCGCTCGCGGCGCTGAGCGGGCAGTTTTCACTGCCGGAAGGGGTCGTCTACCTCGACGGCAATTCGCTCGGGCCGCTGCCGGTGGCCACCCCCGGACGCATCGCGCAGACGCTGAACGAAGAATGGGGCAAGGGCCTGATCACCAGCTGGAACACCGCCGGCTGGCTCGGTCTGGCGCAGCAGGTCGGCGACAAGATCGCGCGTCTGATCGGTGCACAGCGCGGCGAGGTGGTGGCCGCCGACAGCACCTCGATCAATCTCTACAAGACGCTTAGTGCAGCCCTGAACATTGCCGCCGCTGATCCGCGCCGAACCGCAATCCTGAGCGAGCGCGGCAATTTTCCCACCGACCTCTATATCGCGCAGTCGCTGTGTCGGGATCGCGGCCTGACGCTGCGCCTGGTCGAAAGCCATGAACTGGACGCAGCATTGCGCGACGACGTCGCGGTGCTGATGCTCACCCATATCAACTACCGCAGCGGCGCGATGCTCGACATGGCCGCCGTGTGCGCGCAGGCGCATGACGCCGGCATCCTGACCGTCTGGGACCTCGCTCACAGCGCCGGCGCGGTGCCGGTCGATCTGCATGCGGCGGGAGCCGACTTTGCGGTCGGTTGCGGCTACAAATACCTCAACGGCGGGCCCGGCGCGCCGGCCTTCCTCTGGATGCATCCGCGTCACGCCGATCGCGTCAGGCAGCCCCTGACCGGCTGGTGGGGGCATGCAGCGCCCTTTGCGTTCACGACCGATTACATCCCTGCTGCAGGCGTCAATGGATTCCAGAGCGGCACGCCGTCGATCCTGGGCCTTGCCGCACTCGATTGCGGACTCGATACCCTGCTCGCGGCCGAAGGCCTTGGCGGCATGGCGTCACTGCGGCGCAAGTCGCTCGCGCTGACCTCGCTCTTCATGTCGCTCGTGCAGGAGCGCCTGCAGGGGCATGGCTTTGCGATCGCCACGCCCGCCGATGAGCAGCGGCGCGGATCGCAGGTCAGCCTGAGCCGCGCAGAAGGCGCCTGGGCCATCGTGCAGGCCCTGATCGAGCGCGGCGTGATCGGCGACTTTCGCGCCGGCGACGGCAAGCATCAGCACGACATCCTGCGATTCGGATTTGCCCCGCTTTACACCGGTCATGCCGATGTCTGGCAGGCGGTCGATCAGCTGCATCAGGTGATGCAAAGCGGGCAGTGGCGAGAGGCGCGTTTTGCCCAGCGCCATGCGGTGACCTGACCGGACTGATCAGCCGGGGGAATCGCGCCAGATCGGGCCGCGCGCGCGCACCGGATCCAGCAATTCGTAGTCGCCGGCAGGCACCTCGAAGCCCTTCGGAAAGGGCGCGCGCGCCTCCATGCCAAGCGATCGCATCACCCGGTCATCGCGGTAGTAGCACTGCACGCACAGGGTGACCAGCAGCGCGAAGTGCTTCATGTCGGCGCGCCTGAAATCATCGAGCGCCTGCGGCTGCGCATCGGCCGCCAGCGTATGGAAGGTCTGCCCGCACAACGCATCGAGCCGATCGAGTGCGGTGATGAGGGCTGCGGCCTGCGCCTTGAGCGAATTGAGGAGGTCGGCCACGATCAGCGGATCATCGGCGCCCGGCACCTCGAAGGCGTCGCTTGCCGGAATCATGGTGCCCAGCACCGCCAGCAGCGAGCGCCTCTGGCCCGGTGACAGCGGCGAATCGATCGCGGCGCTTTGAATGGCAACAGGCGTCATCAGCTCAGTCGAAAAGATTGGCCAGGCGGCGCTTGATGTTGTCGGCGACATAAAGCGCCAGCGCCTGGATCGTGCTGGTCGGATTGACGCCGGCCGAGGTCACGAAAATGCTGCCGTCGACGATGAAAAGATTCTTGACGTCGTGACTGCGGCCCCATTCATTGACCACCGAACGCTCGGGGTCGGTCCCCATGCGGGCAGTGCCCATGTTGTGCCAGCCGCCGATCGACAGCGGCGAGGTCACCGAGACATCGACCGCGCCGGCTGCACGCAGCACCTCGGTCGCCCGCGCCACGCTGTGCGCCAGCATTTTCAGGCTGTTCTCGCTCAAGGTGTAGGACACTTTCGGGGCTGCAATGCCGCTCGAGTCTTTGAGCACCGGATCGAGCGTGACCCGGTTGTGGGCTTCCGGAAGGTCTTCGCAGATCGCCACCAGCCCGGCGATGCGATCGAAGAGACCGCGGTAGGCGGCGTGATGGCCGGCCCCGATCGGCAGCTTGCCCGAGAGCATGCCGATCAGGGCGGTCTGCACCGGGCCGCGTCCGCGAGTGGTCTCGAAGGTATAGCCGCGCACGAAGCCGCGCGATGGGTCGGTCTCGTAGAACTGCTGGCTCCAGACCGCATCGATCGGGCCACGATGGCCATCAAGCGCCGCCTCGAAGCGGCCATAAACGCCGGCATAGGGATGGAACATCAGATTGCGCCCGACCATGCCGCTCGAATTGGCCAGCCCATCGGGGTGGCGCGAGGAGGCTGAGTTGAGCAGGATGCGCGGCGTGCCGATGCCGTTGCAGGCCACGATCACCACCTCGGCCGGCTGAAACTGCTCGATGCCGTGCTCGTCGTAATAGATCACCCCGCTTGCCATGCCGGTTTCGTTGGTAGTGATTTCGCGCACTCGGCAGCGGGTTCGCAGCATCACGCCGGCCCGCAGTGCCTCGGGCCAGTAGGTGATGTCGGTGCTGGCCTTGGCGCCCTGGGCGCAGCCGCCGATGCACTGGCCGAGGTTGATGCAGGGCGCGCGCCCGCCGTACTCCTGCGTGGCAATCGTGCTGTCGGAGGGCCACCAGTGCCAGCCGAGATCGTTGAAGCCCCGGCCGAGTGCCATGCCGGTGCGACCCAGCGGCAGCGGTGGCATCACCGGCGTCTTGGGCGGATAGGCCGGATCGCCGGCCAGCCCCGAGACACCCATCATCCGGTCGTTTTCGGCGTAATAGGGCTCGAGCGTGCGGTAGTCGATCGGCCAGTCGTCGGCCACGCCATCGAGGCTTCGCACCCGGAAATCAGAGGGATGAAAGCGCGGGAAGTGACCGGCATACAGCACCGTGCCACCGCCCACGCCGTTGAAGTTGGCGACCTTGATCGGCGAGTCGTCTTCGTTGACCGGATAGTCGACGTCGCTGGCGCGACGGTTCGGGCTGAAATGGAATTCGCCCATCTGCCGCGCTTCATAGTCGCGGAAATTGCTCGGATAGTCGGTGGGCTTGACCCAGTCGCCCTGCTCCAGACACAGGATGCGCATCCGCGTCTCGGCAAGACTCCAGGCCACGGCCGCACCCGACGCACCTGCGCCGATGATCAGCACATCGACCGGTGCGTTCATCGCGCTCATCGAGGCACGCTTCAGCGACCGGTGAACTGCGGTTTGCGCTTTTCGACGAAGTGGGCCACGCCCTCCTTGAAGTCAGCGGAGGTGAAGCTGCCGGCCATGTCGCCGTTGGCCTCGTCGATCGCCTGAGCGAGCGTCTGGAACTGCGCATGCCACATCTCGCGCTTCATCTCGCGCATCGAGCGCGGCGAGGCCTCGGTGGCCAGCATGCGGGCATAGGCCATCACCTCGGTCATGAACTGGTCTTCCGGGATGACCCGACTCACCAGACCCATGGCCAGCGCCTCGGGAGCCCGCACGGTGCGGGCCGAATAGAGCAGGTCGCAGGCATGGGCCATGCCGACCAGGCGCGGCAGCAGCCAAGACACGCCATGCTCGGCGATCAGGCCGCGTCGTGCGAAGGCGGTGGTGAAAACCGCTTTGTCGGAGGCAAAGCGCATGTCGGCATAGAGCGACATGATCAGACCGAGACCCGCGCACGGGCCGTTGATGGCTGCGATGATCGGCCGCGGCACCGATGGAAACCACGAATACTGGCGCTTGAAGTCCTCGCTCGCCGACGCATCGAAGGGCTCGGGCACCGCAGGACGCGGGCGCGCAGCAGCGCCGCCGCTGCCGGCGAGCGACTGCAGATTATTCATGTCGGCGCCGGCGCAAAAACCGCGCCCGGCGCCGGTCAGCACGATCACTCGCACTGCCTCGTCAGACGAGGCAGCCTTCATCGCGGCCCGCACGTCGCGGTCCATCTCGGCACGCCAGGCATTGAGCTTGTCGGGGCGATTGAGCGTGATCACGGCAATGCCGTCCTCAACCCGGTACAGCACGTCTTCGTAAGTCATGGGGTCTCCTCCTCATCCTCGTGTATTGAGTCAGCCCCGAGCTGCGCCGGGGTCTGCAAACCGATGCTCAGGCGCCGGAAGTTTCCAGCGCCATGAATGCCTGAAGCTTTGCCTCGCCTTGCGGCAGGGCGCGCAACGTGGCTTCGATTGCGGCACGTGCCTGAGCGCGCGTGTGCTGCACTGTATCGACCGAGTGCCAGCGCACGAAGCCCTGCCACAGCGGATCGAGCAGACGCTCGCCAGGAATGCGACGACCGTCATTGGCCTTGAAGGTGAAGCTGCGCAACTCCGAAATCGCCGACTGCAGATAGGCCACATGGATCTGCTCGTCTTCGCGGATGCGCTCGACCATGACCGCGGCCTGCTCGGCGGTCTCGCGGCGATCGGAAAAGCAGGCCGGATCGCGCATGACCCGCGTGCAGAAGCTGAAGAAGGCCTCGGCACGAATCTCGATCATCAGCACGTTCATCATCATGACGATGATCTGCTCATAGGGCGCATCGATCATCGGCAGCAGGCGGTCGCCGGCAGGCCGCGCCAGCGACGGCGGCACCTCGGGCATCGGCCAGGCGTCGCGCCCGAAGAGCATGTCGCGCACCGCAAACCACATGGTGTCGTGTCCGCCGATGCCCGATTCGGGCACACCGCCCTCATCGAAGCCGTGCGCCCTGAACAGCCCCTTGCCCAGATGGCCGACGGTGGTCTGGCTGAGGTCTTCTTCGATGATGGACTGAAAATTCGGCACCGGAATCGTGGCCAGAATGCGTCCGCGCGCCTCGACCACGCCGGTGACCGTCAGCGAATTCCAGAGCGTTTGCCCGCACCCCCACTGCAGCAGCAGGCGCTGCTGCTCGAAGCTCGGATAGTTGCCCATGGTGAGCAGGGCGCCAGAGGCATCAATCAGGGGCCAGCCGCGGGCGGCCAGCGCCTGCTGCCAGCCCCGCACCGCCGGCCAGCGGCCCAGCGTGCGCGGCGACTGGTAGGCGCCTGCCGCATCGAAGCCGCCATGCAGGCGATGCCCGACCGCCTCGAGCGGCCGGGCATAGGCATGCTCGGACATCAGATGTGATTCATCGAAAACCAGTGCTGCGCCCATCTTGCGGGTCCCTTGGATCAGATTGCGATCAGACGATCAGAGGCGCTCGATGATGATCGCCGGAGCCATGCCGCCGGCGGCACACATCGTGACCAGGCCGCGCCGCAGATCGCGACGCTCGAGTTCATCGAGGATGGTGCCGATCAGGATCGAACCGGTGCCGCCGATCGGATGGCCCAGCGCCATCGCGCCGCCATTCACATTGACCTTGTCGCGATCAAGCTTGAGGTCGCGGATGAACTTCTCGGCCACCACCGAAAACGCCTCGTTGATCTCGAAGAGATCAATGTCATCGAGGGTCAGGCCGGCTTTGGCCAGCACCTTGCGGGCCGCCGGCACCGGCGCGTTGAGCATCAGCGTTGGGCAATCGCCGACATTGGCCATCGCCACGATACGGGCGCGAGGCTTCAGACCCTTGGCTTTGGCATAGGCGGGCGATGCCAGCAGCACGGCGCCCGCGCCATCGACCACACCCGACGAATTGCCGGCGTGATGGACATGCTTGATGTCGAGGCCGGGATACTTCGACAGGATCAGGCTGCGGAAGGTATTGCCCTTGTCGTCGAGCGGCACATCGGCCAGCGCCGGGAAGGCCGGCTTGATTTCGGACAGACCCTGCAGCGTGGTCTGCGGACGCGGAAACTCTTCATGGTCGAGCGCCAGCGTGCCGTCGGCCTTGAAGGTCGGGATCAGGCTCTTCTTGAAGTGACCGTTGGCGATCGCGTGCGCGGCGCGCTGCTGGCTGACCAGGGCGAGCTCGTCGAGCGCCTGGCGCGAGATGCCTTCCATGGTGGCAATTGCATCGGCACAGACACCCTGGTGCGACTGCGGATGTGAGGCGCGCAGACGCAGATTGCCGGCATCCATCAGAGCCGGGCCTTCATCCGGCGCGCGACGGCCGGTCATCGACATCATCTCGGAGCCGCCAGCGATCATCAGGTCTTCCATGCCGGCCATGATCGAGGCTGCCGCCATGCTGACCGAGGTGATGCCCGAGCCGCAGAAGCGATCGAGGGTCACGCCGCTTGCGCGGATATCGAAGCCGGCGTCGAGTGCGGCCATGCGTGCCAGGTCCATCGCCTGCGGGCCGCGCTGCGAACTGGTGCCCCAGATGATGTCGTCAATCTCGGCGGTCTTCAGATCGTTGCGCGCGGCCAGTGCCTTGAGCACATTGGCGGCCACATGCTGCGGATGCATGTCGGCGAGGGCGCCTTTGCCGACCTTGCCGATGCCGCGCGGTGTGCGGCAGGCGTCGATGATGAGAGCTTCAGTCATGGGGTGTCTCCTGGTCTGGGATAGGGGGGCAGCCTTGAATCATGCCATCGATGGCGCAGCCGGCCGCTCGAGGGCATCACATTTCGGGACGAGACCGGCTCAGCCCGGAAAGAAGCGGTTGGAAGGCCGTGGCAGCCCGAGGTTTTCACGCAGCGTGGCGCCTTCGTACTCGGTACGAAAAAGGCCGCGGCGCTGCAGTTCAGGGACCACCCGGTCGACCATGTCATCGAGTCCGGCCGGCAGGTAGGGAAACAGGATGTTGAACCCGTCACTGCCCTCTTCTTCGATCCAGGCCTGCATCTCGTCAGCGATGCTGGCGGGTGTGCCGACGAAGGCCAGACCGGCATAGCCGCCCAGCCGCTGCGCCAGTTGCCGGACGGTGAGATGTTCACGGCGCGCCAAAGCAATCGTGCGCTCGCGACCGCTCTTGCTGGCATTGGTCTCGGGGATGTCATCGGGCAGTGGCGCATCCGGGTCGAAGGCCGAGGCATCGTGGCCGAGCGCAATCGACAGCGATGCAATCGCGCTGTCGTAGTGCACCAGACTGTCGAGCAGCAGGCGCTTGTCGCGCGCTTCCTCGATCGTGTCGCCGACCACCACCAATGCACCCGGCAGGATCTTCAGATGCTCGCGCGAACGTCCGATCGCATCCATTCGCGACTTCACGTCACGATAGAAAGCCTTGCCTGCGGCGAGCGTGGCCTGCGCGGTGAAGACCACCTCGGCGGTTTCGGCGGCCAGCTGCTTGCCGGCCTCGGACGCGCCGGCCTGCACGATCACCGGCCAGCCCTGCACCGGACGGGCCACATTGAGCGGGCCGCGCACCGAAAAGAATTCGCCCTTGTGATCGAGCACATGCATTTTTTCCGGGTCGAAAAACAGCCCGGTCTTCACATCGCGCGTGAAGGCATCATCGGCAAAGGAGTCCCACAGCCCGGTCACCACATCAACGAACTCGCGTGCCCGACGATAGCGTTCGCCGTGTTCGAGGTGATCTTCCCGGCCGAAGTTGAGCGCGGCATCCGGATTGGAGGTGGTCACGACATTCCAGCCGGCACGCCCGCCGCTCAGGTGGTCGAGCGAGGCAAATTTGCGCGCCAGGATGTAGGGCTCTTCGAAGGTGGTCGAGGCGGTGGCCACCAGCCCGATGTGCTTTGTCAGCACCGCCAGCGCCGGCAGCAGCGTCAGCGGATCAAACGAGGTGACGGTATGGCTGCGCTTGAGCGCCTCGATCGGCATGTTGAGCACAGCCAGATGGTCGGCCATGAAAAACGCATCGAATCGGCCGGCTTCAAGTTTCTGCGTAAACCGGGCGAGATGCTCGAAGTTGAAGTTGGCATCGGGCAAACCGCCGGGATAACGCCAGCCGCCGGTGTGAATCGTGGTCGGGCGCATGAAGGCGCCGAGTCTCATTTTGCGCATGGTGTCGGTCTCCGGACAGACTCGATGATCGGGCTGAGCCTGGGCTGATGCTGCGCTGATCGCGCGGCGCTCAGCCTAATGCGAGCTTGCGCTCGACCGCCCGCGAAAAAAAGGCGCTGCCCAATGGAATCGCCTGATCGTTGAAGTCATAGGCCGGATTGTGCACCTCGCAATCACCGTCGCCATCGCCATTGCCGATGTTCACGAAGCAGCCCGGCACGCGATCGAGCATGAAGGAAAAATCTTCCGAGGCCATGATGAGCGGGGGGTTGCGATCGACCTTGTCTGCGCCGACCAGCTCGGCGCACACCGAGGCTGCGAAGTCGGCTTCATCGGCATCGTTGACCGTGGGCCCGAAGTTCACGCGAAAGTCCACGCTTGCCGTCGCACCCATCGATTCGGCCACGCCGCCGGCAATGCGGCGCATATTGCGCTCGACCAGCGCCATCACGTCTTTAGAGAAGGCCCTCACCGTGCCCGACAAGCGCGCAGTCTGCGGAATCACGTTGTAGGCATCGCCGGCATGAAACTGGGTGACCGACACCACCGCGGTATCGACCGGGCGCACATTGCGCGAGACGATGGTCTGCAGCATCGAGGCGATCTGTACGCCCACCATCAGCGAATCGATGCCGGCCTCGGGGCGCGCGCCATGCGAACCCACACCCGTGATGTCGATATCAAAAAAAGCACCGCCCGCCATCATCGCGCCGGAGCGCACGCAAAACTGCCCGATCGGCAATTTCGGGCGGTTGTGCATGCCGAAGACCCAGTCACACGGAAAGCGCGTGAACAGACCATCGTCGAGCATGGCCCTCGCCCCGCCCAGGCCCTCTTCGGCCGGCTGGAAGATGAAGTGGACCGTGCCATCGAAATTGCGCGTCGCTGCCAGATATCGGGCGGCGCCAAGCAGCATGGTGGTGTGGCCGTCGTGACCGCAGGCATGCATGCGACCGGCATGCTGCGAACGATGATCGAAGGTGTTGGCCTCCTGGATCGGCAGCGCGTCCATGTCGGCGCGCAGACCAATCGATCGCATCGAGGCGCCCGCCTTCAGGACGCCAACAACACCGGTTTTACCGACGCCGCGATGCACCTCGATGCCATAGCTCTCAAGCGCCTGCGCAACCCGCTCTGCGGTGCGCGACTCCTGGAAACCGAGTTCGGGATGGGCATGGATATCGCGCCGAAAGGCGGTCAGCTCGTCATGAAACAGGGCGATGCGGTCGATGGCAGACATGGGAATCACGCTTGGTTGATGACCCCGAATCATCTCCCAAGTCTTTACAACCGGCCAACCCCGATCATCAGAGGTATGCGGATGCCCGACGACGGCGCGACATCATCGACGCGGTGACGACCAGCCCGGAAAGCATGAAGGCCAGATCCGAAGGCTCGGGAATCGGGATGATCTCGCCATAGCCGGTCACCAGCGCGATGTCGCCGCTGCCCGACAGGGTGAAGTGCGCATACATCTGCATGGTGTTCCAGACACCCTGCGGACCTGTGGTGATACCCGACTGAACCGTGTTGATGAAGGCCACCGAACCGGGAGCGCCCGCCGCAATCGACTGCACCGCACCGACATCCACGCCTGCGTTCACGAAAGACGCGTCACCCTGAGGCGCGTTGACCAGCGAAGACAGCGCGAAACTCTGAAAGCTCGCGGTCCCCGGGCTGTAGGTCAGCGAGCCACCGTTGCCGGTGGCATCGACCAGGATGCCGGATGCGCGAGCACTCACGTTGTTGGCCTGTCCATTGACCGAGGGAATGATCGGCGAGGTGAAATAGGCACTGACCGCCAGAGTCCCCGAGGTGTTGTTGGTGATGCTGTAGGCATAGCTCATGAACGGATCGACATTGCCGCCGGTAGCGCGGTCGAAGACCCGATTGCCTTGCGAATCGGTCGGATCGACCTTGACCACGAAGGCCGGCAGCTCGACGCCATCGACCGTGACCTTGCGACCCGCCGAGTAGGCATAAGGCGAGGCCAATGAGAAATCGCCGCTGTTGCGATCGAGCGAAAAACCGATGTCGGCGCTCGTCCAGTTGATGCCCGAATCGCTGCCGACGATATTGAACTTCAGAACCGGACTCGGTGAGTCTGACGGCAATGACGCCGGCATTTCTGCTGACGCAAAAGCGCAAACCCAGGACGTCAAAACGCCGATGCTGATTTTCGCTGCAAGGTTGAAAGAAAGTCTCATCGAAGTCTCAATCGTCAGTGGGTGCCGTCATCGGCGGTTGGCAAATTGTGAGGCGACATTGTTTCGTACCGTGACCGAGGACGACTCAATCGTTGATTCCTAAGGATCAATCGGCTGCCCGTCGGCGTCACTGCGTGGACCATTGCCGGATGAGTGTGTTGTCATAATGTTTTCGGGGCACGAGATGACCGCCACACTGCCGAGCTTGATCGTCTACACCGACTACAAGAGTCCTTATGCCTTTGTGGCCGACGCCGCCATCCGCGCCATCGCCCTGCAATACCCGATCCATCTCGACTGGCGACCCTACACGCTGCGCATCGAGGAGTTCATGGGAAGCGTCGAAGCGCGCACCGTCCACAACTGGCGAAAGGTGCGTTATGGCTACATGGATGCGCGCCGCACGGCCAACCGGCAGGGCCTGATCATGAAAGGGCCGCGACGCATCTACAGCGGCAAGCTCTCGAGCATCGGGATGCTGTTCGCCCAGGATCACGGATTTTTCGAGGCTTATCACGCGTCCACCTTCGAGCGCTTCTGGCGCCACGACCTCGATATCGATTCCCATGAGGAGATGGGTCGCCATATCGATGCGCTGGGCGCATCCGGCGCCGACTTCGAGCGCTTCGTTCAGGGCGATGGCGCGATGCGTCTGCAGCGTCTCACTGACGAGGCCGAGACGCTCGGTGTTTTCGGTGTCCCGATGATGATCTTCGAGGAGCAGCTCTACTGGGGCGGCGACAGGCTCGCGATGGTGCGCGAGGCGATCGAGCAGACGCTGAGCGCATCCGCCGACGCGATGCGACAGAATCGCCTGCAAACCGAAAACCGGGGGGCCGCATGAGCGCGCCGGTCGTCGATGTCTACTGGGATACCGGCAGCACCAACACCTATTTTGCGCTCAAGCTGCTGCCGCCGATCGTGGCAAAGTATGGCGCCAGCCTGCGCCTGCATCCCTTCAACCTCGGCCATGTCTTTCGCCATCACAACTATGTGCTGATGGAAGAACCGGCGACCAAGATCAGCAACCGGATCCGCGACCTTGAGCGCTGGGCGCTCAGGCACGAGCTGCCCTTTCGCGTGCCCGACACCTTTCCGATCAAGACCAGCCGGGCACTCAGAGGCTCGATCGCCATGCGCCATTGGCAGCTCGAGCATGAGTACGTCGAGGCGGTGATGAGCGCCTACTGGGAAAAGAACGATGCCTCGATCGCCGACTATGCCGGCCTGCGCCCGATTGCGGCGCGGCTCGGTGTCGACCCAGACGCCTTCGAAGCCCGCAGCGAAAGCGAGCTGGTGCGCCAGGCGCTGATCGACAGCACCGACCAGGGTCTGGCCAGAGGGGTGTTCGGTGTGCCCAGCATGGTCGTCGGAAAAGAACTTTTCTGGGGCAAAGACCGCATGGACTTCGTAGCCGACGAGCTGCAACGACTGACGAGCCGCGCTGCCTGAGGCGACACCCGGTCACTCAGTCGTAGAACGCCACCCCTTTTTGCAGCCCCTGCCACTGCTGCTCGTCGTGGCCGAAGATCACGGTGGCACCACGCTCGCCGATGCGCCGGATCTCGTCCATCGAGCGCGATGCCGCGTCGTGATCCCAGGTCTGACGCGGATGCACGCCCTGCTCGAGGTTCGCGCGCAGCGCGACCGCATCCGAGGTCAGCAGCACACTGCCGGTGCGATCGAGCGAGACCATCGCGCAGCTCATTCCGGGGGTGTGGCCCGGCATCGGCAGCAGGACAATACGCCCGTCGTTGAACAGATCACGTTCACCCTCGAAGGTATCGAAGGGCATCGGCTGATCCCAGTCGATCGGCATCATGCCGATCTTCGGGCCGAGCTCGGCACGGGCGGTCTCGAGCTCGCGGGCATGGCAGACCACTGTGGCCTTCTTGAAAAACGCATTGCAGCCGCAGTGATCGGTGTGCAGGTGCGAATTGACCACCAGATCGATGTCGAGCGGCCCGAGCCCGAGCAGCGCCAGTTCATCGATCACGTTGTCGCGCGGCCCCTGCAGCGGCACCAGCACCTTCGACTTGTCACCCCAGCGCGGCACCGGATCGACCGCGATGTCGGGATGACAGCCGGTGTCGAAGAGCACATTGCCCTGCGGATGACGCAGCAGATGACAGATCACCGGCAGATCGATGGTTTCATCACGCGCGGCATCTGGAAAATAAACGCCCTTGCGCATTCGCAGCCGGCCACCGGACAGCACATGCCATTTCATCGCGTCCCCTCCCTGTTGCGCGGCAGACTGGTCGCCAGCATGGCGCCCAGCAGATTGCCGACTGCCGCGATCATCATCGCCCCGTGATAGGCCTGCGTGCGGTCGAAGAGCCAGCCGGCCACCACCGGCAGGCTGACCGCGGCCACGCACCAGGCGATATAGAGCTGCCCGGCGACCCGTCCAAAAGCATTCTTGTGCCAGTAGCGGGCAATCGCCCCGGCGGTCAGTCCGGAAATGAAACCATAGCCCATGCCGATCAGCGTCATGGCCAGCACCGCCACGGCCGGTCCGGGAAACGCCAGCAGCAACAGCGAGCCCGACAGCGCGATGAGGTGCGCGGCGCAGGCCACCCATGGCACCGCAAAGCGATCGACCAGCCAGCCGCCACCGATTCGGGCGGCCGCGATCGCGCCGGTGATGAAGGTCGTGCCGCCCAGGGCAAACGCCGTGGCCGCGCCATAGGCCTGCAGGATGCCGGCCGACTGGCTCATCACCATCAGGCCGGCTGCGGCCGCCAGGAAAAACACGCCGAAAAGACGCGCAAACAGGCCCCAGCGTCGATCTTCACTGCCTTGCGCGCCGGCCTGGCCGTCCTGCATGCGGATGTCGGCAAGGCGCAGCAGCAGCACCGCCGCCGCGGTCGCCAGCGAGACCGTGATCGCCAGTCCGACCAGCGTGGCCCGCAATCCGAACTCAGCAATCGACCAGCCGAAGATCGGCGCGCCGATCATCGCGCCCAAGGGATACAGGCTCACCACATAGCCATTGGCCAGGCCGCTCATCGCCTCGACGGTCTGGTTGATGCCCTGCTGCATCATCACGAAGGCCACCCCGCCACCCAGCCCGAAGAGCAGGCCGTAGCCCAGCATCAATTGCCCGATGCCGGTGGCGCTGGCCGCGACCAGCAAGCCGACCGCGCTGCACAGGCCGGCGCACAGCAATAGCCCAACCGGTGCAAATCGCCGATAGAGCACTGGCCCGGCGAGCATGCCGAGCGTCAGGCAGATCGAGGCCACCGAGAAGACCAGCGCCATCTGGGCGCGCCCGATACCGAGCATCGCCTCCATTGGCTTGAGAAAGACGCTGAAAGCGTAAATCGTTCCGAACGGCAGATTGAGGAGGGTGGCTGCAGCCATCGCGCAGGCACTGCGCTGCCTCGGCGTGAGCCCTGATGACTGAGCGGATTCTGAATGGGCGGGTCGGGCGGCGGACATGGTCAATCGAGGTGAAACAGTGCGCCGCCCCGCCCGGCCTAAGCCTTGGCCGCCGGCTTCTTTCGCGGCGCCTGCATCGGCAGCCAGGTTGTCGCAAAGGACTGGTAGTCGTCGCTGCCGGCATCCTCATGCAAGGTCGACTCGCGCTCGTCCCAGAAATCGTTCCAGAGCTCGAACAGCCCCGACTGATTCTGATGCGGCGCATTGGCCTCGAGCCAGTCGGCAATGAGCCGATCGTCTGGCCGCTTGATGAGCACGGTATCGAGCAGGCGCTTCGCGGTTCGCTGGCTGAAGGGCGGCTTGTCGGTCAGTTCGAGTACACCCTGGAGCATGATCACCAGCAGGCGCGCTTCGTCGCTGGTGCCGCCGGTGAGCTTTCGCCAGTGCGAGGTGGTGCGATCGTCGTGATCGTCGACATCGGCCAGCGCGTTTTCGGGCATCACCAGCAATTCGTGTAGCCGGTTGACCGATGGGTCGCCCGCGACCAGCACATGCAAAGGGGTTGCCGAATCGACGATCACCGCTTTGAGGGCCGGTGCGCGTTCAGCCCAGACCGCTTCGATAATGGTGCGATACCGATCGGGCAGGCCCTCGGGCGGCGCAGCAAGCTTGCGCGGTGACTTGCGGATCGCGTCGATCAGTTTTTCCAGGCCCTGCTGATTTGCAATCCAGGTCATCTTTCGCGTGTAGACCATGATCAGCAGCGCGGTCATGATGATCTGTTCGGGCTCGAAGTCGGTGTCGGGCGCGTCGCCCTGCAGGGCCTGCGAAATCGCCGCGGCAGCATCGCGCCTTCGGCGCACCCGCTCGGCGTCCTCATACTGCTGCATGAAGTCGGCAAACGAATACTGCGCCCAGGACGAGACCACCGCTTCCTCGTACTGCTGCTTCTGCTCCGGGTCGATGTCCTCGAGCTCGAGGCCGTCGCGGGTCGCCAGGATCCGCTTGATGTCATTCGAGGCGCCACGGGTATGAAAGAGCAGCCCGTTGTCGGCAATCGAGCGGGCCGCCAGGCGGATGTCGCCCTGGCTGACTTTTTCGAGGTGCAGATTGACCAGCCCGAGCATGCTGCGCATCGCGCGCTCGAGATCGGCGCGCAGGTTTTCGGAGCCGAGGACGCTGGCAATCTTGCGGATCGCGCGCGTGCCTTCGCGGCTGATCACCTCCTGATTTTCAGGGGTGATGATGCCCGACCCGATGCCATGCAGCCAGGCGCGCTCAAAGAGTGAGCGGGAATCCCGATGTGCGACCCAGTTCACAGCACGTCATCCTCATCATCATCGTCGTCGAGTGCCTGCGCCTGCGCCGACTTGGGTGGCGCGACCGGCACCTCGAGCGAACGCATATGGCGCATGCGCAGCACCTCGAGGACTTCGCGAAAAATTTCGTAGTGTTCGCAGCGCAGCCGCCAGGACAGCTCGCGCCAGTCCTGGTCCTGCACCTCGCGCAGCGCGACGATCTCACCGCGCTGGTAGTCGCCCGGATCACCAAGATCGAGATCGGCATTCGAGGTCGGAATGCCCGCCGATTCGTCGCCCTCGAGCTGGGAATAGGTGCCATTGCGAAAGAAGTACTCGACCTCTTCATGGCGCTCGGAAAAATAATCGGCCAGCGCACTCACGCCATCGGCGGTGCTGCCCAGCGATTCGATGAATTCATCGGTGCGGTCTTCGTCGGCAAAGACCACCGAATTGATCATGCCCTTGAGTGACTCGTGGTTGCGCTCACGATATTCACGCTCCAGCACCACTGCGGCCAGAAACGCCTTGGGCGAGATCAGCTCGCTGATGATCGAACTGCGCGAACTGTCGTGCTCGCGCAGGATCGCCACCACATCCCGCGAGGGCATCTCGTCGATCACCTTGGCCAGGGCGTAATCACCCTCGGCATCGGCCACCGTGGCCAGTGCCCGCTCGGCGCTGTCGATATTGCCCTCGTAGACCAGGCTCGACACCGTGCTCACGATCGCATGCGTCATTCGCTGCTCCTGCGGTCAAAGCCCTGCTGTTCGAGATAATCCTCGCTCAGCTGATCGCCCTCGTCGCTGTCCTCGCTGCTGTCGTCGCGATCATCGCCGTCTTCATGATCATCGCGCTCATCGTCGGCCTGCTCAGCCCGCGGCCCGAGACGGCGCGAGAGCGCAAATTCGAGCGCTACGACGGTTGCCAGGAAATCCTCGCCATGAGCATTGGCCAGCACGGTCTTGACCAGCGGCTGCGCCCAGGCGGCCACGGTCACCGCCGCCGCCACATCCTGCCAGGGTGCAAATTCACCTGGAAACTGGCTCAGCAGGTCGGCGACCGTCTGATGGCCGCCCGCCGGAAATTCAAAGGCGCCGTGAAAGACCGGTGCCACCAGCACCGGGTCGAATCCGATCATCGGCAGGAGCGCCGACAGCTGACTGCGCTTGTCCTTGAGCCTGGCCTGCAGGACATCGCGGCCATCGGAATCGAAGCGCAGGTCATCGAGATCGGCACGATAGCTTTCTTCGAGTTCAAAGAAATAGTCGGAAAGTTTCATCGGATCTGTTCGAGATAGGTTTGGAACATGGCGCGCGCCGTCTCGAGCGGATTCTCGAGGAGATGCTTGCGTCGTTTCTGGTCGTGTGCCCGGCGCCGGTCCTCGTCGATCAGCAGTTCGTAGGCCTGCTGCGCATCACGAAAACGCGCCGCGGCATCGGCATCCGGGTTGCGATCCGGGTGAAAGAAAGACGCCTTTTTTCGAAAGGCGAGCTTGATATCGGCCGTGCTGGCACTCGACGGAACACCGAGGATGTCGTACGGATCACTGCTTGATTCGAGCATGGGGTTGCCTCGATGTACAGAAAGTGGTGCATTGCACCGGGTTTCGCGCCTCGGTCTCAGGTCGACGTGAGTCGCGCCAGTCTTGCGGCCTCCTGGACTTGCGCATCTTCGATCACCGCGATGACATCGCGCACATCGACCGGCCCGGTGCGATGCTCGAAGCGGCCGGTGAGAGAGGATTCGGGCGTCAGCAGGCCACGCGCATAAAGATCCCAGATCTCGTTGCCGTAGTCGGTGGCGAGCAGCGAAGGCTCGAAGCGACCGAAAAAATCGCGCAGATTTTCAACATCCCGCAGCAGCATGCGATTGGCGTGATTGTTACCCGCAGCATCGACCGCCTGCGGCAGATCGATGATCACCGGCCCGTCGGCCGCCAGGAGAATGTTGAATTCGGACAGGTCGCCGTGAACGATGCCGGCGCACAGCATGCGGACCACCTCGCCGATCAGGGCGCCGTGATAAAGCACCGCATCGTCTGGCGTGAAGATCACATCATTGAGCCGCGGTGCGGCATCGCCATGCTCATCGGTGACCAGTTCCATGAGCAGGACGCCCTCATAGAAATTGCGTGGCGCCGGCACACGCACGCCTGCCGCTGCCAGCCGGTAGAGCGCATCAACCTCGGCACTTCGCCAGGCCGCCTCCTGAGACTCGCGCCCGAAGCGCGTGCCCTTGGCCATGGCCCGCGCCTGGCGGCTGTTCTTGACCTTGCGGTTCTCGGTGTAGTCGACCGCCTGGCGAAAGCTGCGCTGGGTGGCGTCCTTGTAGATCTTGGCGCACAGGGTTTCGCCCGCGCAGCGCACCACATAGACCGTCGCTTCCTTGCCGCTCATCAGCTGCCTCACGACCGAGTCGATCAGCCCTTCGTCTAGCAGCGATTGAAGTCGCTTGGGTGTTTTCATCCCGTCATTCTGGGGCATGCGCCCGAAAGACTCAGGCGTCGACCGTCAGAAGGTCGGTGGCGAGCAGCACTTCGCCAGCGAAATGAGCCTTGGCCAGGGCAATCCACTGCGGCTCGGAGCCAGGCTGTGGCGCCGGCACCGGATGGTTGAGCACGAGCGTTCGAACGCCGCATTCGGCGGCTGTCTTTCCAGCCTGGGCGACATCGGAGTGGTAATCGAGCACGTCGCGAAAACGCTTGAAGGGCGCCTTCTCGATGATGTCCCGACGGATGACGGTCTGGACATAGACATCGGCACCGCGGCAAAGCCGGCTCAGCCCTTCACAGGGCACGGTGTCACCGGCAATGGCAACCACCTTGCCCTGCGCCTCGATGCGAAAACCCATGGTCGGATGAACCGGGCTGTGGTCGGTCGGCTCAGCGAACACGCGAATGCCTTCGGACTCGAAGACCAGCCCAGGCGCGACCTCGCGCACCGTGACCTTCGGGGCCTCATTCAGATCATCGTGATGCGACATGCGGTAGTGCACGTCGGTATCGAGCATCGCCAGCGTGGCCTCGGTGAAGCGCTTGAATCCGGTCGGCCCATAGGCCACAAGCGGGTTCGACTGCGGGCTCGAAATCCAGCGGGTGGTGATGACGTCGTTGTAGTCGGTGGTGTGATCGCTGTGCATATGGGTCACGAACAGCGCCGTGAGCTCGCGCGCATTCATGCCGACTGCCGCACCACGCATCAGCACCGCCCGGCCGCAGTCAAAGAGCAGGTCAGTCTTGCCGATGCGCACCAGCGTCGACGGACCGGCGCGATCGGGTGTCACCAGCGGCGAGCCGCTGCCGAGAATAATGACCTGCATACCGGCGCCTACACTCAACCCGGGATCCGGACCGGCAGCTTCGTAAAGCCTCGCACAAAGGGAGACCGAACCCGTGTCGGCTCACCCACCACCTCGATAACCGGAAACCGTGCGAGCAGTTCCTCCCAGAGGATCTTGAGCTGCAGCTCGGCCAGCCGATTGCCAACGCAACGATGGATGCCGAAACCGAAGGACAGATGCTGGCGCGGCCGCTCGCGATCGATGATGAATCGATCCGGCTCGGTAATGGCGGCGTCGTCGCGGTTGCCCGACAGATACCACATCGCAAGCTTGTCGCCCTTGCGGATCTGCTGGCCGGCGAGCTCGGTGTCCTGCAGCGCGGTCCGGCGCATATAGGCCAGCGGGGTCTGCCAGCGGATGATCTCGGGCACCAGGCTGTCGATCAGGGCCGGATTGGCGCGCAGCTTGGCCATCTCGGCCGGGAACTGATGCAGGGCCAGCAGCCCGCCGGTCATGGAGTTGCGCGTGGTGTCGTTGCCGCCCACGATCAGCAGCACGAGGTTGCCCATGAATTCCTGGGGGCCCATGTTGCGAGTGGCCGGACTGTGGGCCAGCATCGAGATCAGGTCGGTCTTCGGCGGCGCGTTGACCCGCTCATTCCAGAGGCGCATGAAGTAGCCGAGCATATTGCGCAGCTCGGCCATGCGAACTTCCGGCTCGGGCGCATCAGGATTGGTCGCCTTGTTGGCGGTGGCGATATCTGACCAGAAGGTGAGCAGTCGCCGGTCTTCGAGCGGAAAATCGAAGAGGGTTGCGAGCATGAAGGTGGTGAGCTCGATCGAGACCTTGTCGACCCAGTCGAAGGTCTCGTTGCGCGGCAGGCTCTCGAGCACACTGATGGTCCGCTCGCGAATCAGGTCATTCCAGTTGTTCAGGTTGCTCGGCGCAACGATCGGGCTGACCGCCTTGCGCTGATCGTCATGCTTGGGCTGATCCATGGCAATGAACATCGGCAGCTGCTGCTCGCCGACCTGATCGACCAGCGTGATGCCGCCATGGGTCCAGTCTGACGAAAAGACGGCATGGTTGGTGTCGACCGCCATGATGTCTTTGTAGCGGGTCACCGACCAGTAATCGCCCACGCCCTCGATCGGGCTGCGCGAGCGGTGCACCGGCGCCTCGCGGCGCAGACGCTCCAGCGTGAAACCGACGGTGTCGTCAACGAAGCCCTGCACATCGGCAGGATTGAGCTGATCGAGCGGGAGCGCCTGGACTCGCGCGCGCTCGGCGGCTGACTCCGCGGCCGAACGCGGAGCGGCAAAGGCGGGGGTCTCAAGGACTGAGCTCATGACGGCGTCTCCTGATTTTCAAGCCAAAAATACTAGCACGCGACCAAACACGGGTGTCAGGTTGGCACGCGCCAATTTGCCGACAACCCGACCGCTTGCAGGGCAAAAGCGGCCGAACACCCGGTTCGCGCGCCGCCGGTCACGACTCCTTCATTAGGATCGGAGCATCAGTCAAGGCTGCAATCAAGATCTCATCAGAACAGGTCATGGGTTCACCAACTCCGGAAATGTCAGAGCGGGCAAAACGCGTGCGCAACCGGCGCTCGGTGGCGCCGTTCGTCTGGCTGGGCGTCGTCCTGCTGGTGCAGACAGCGCTTGCGGCCTTTCTGCTGCACCAGACCCAGTGGGGCACAGCGTCGCTGCTCATTCTTGGCGTAAGTGCCATTGCCTGCTATCTGACGCTGCTGCGCGTCTTCGAATCGAGCCTTGGCCGGGTCAAGCGCAAACTCGAGGCCATGTTGTCCGAGCTGGAGCATGCGCGTCCGAATATCACCTCGCACTCAAGTGATGCCGGTGTGCTCGAGCTGATCGATTGCATTGGCGTGCACACGAGCAGCCTGATCTCGATGGCCATCGAGCGCGAAAAGCAGATCCTCAAGGCCGCCCTGCAGGACCCGGTCACAGGGCTTGGCAATCGCACGGTGCTCAGCCATCGCGTCAGCCTCGCCATCAAAGCCCATACCGAAGCCGCCGAGCGCTTTTGCGTGGCGATCGTCGAAATCCGCCGGTTCAAGGAAATCGCCGAAATGCTTGGCCCCGGTCAGAGCAACGATGCCATCAACCAGATCGCGCGTCGCCTGCGGCGCGAGTTGCGCAAGGAAGACACGGTCGTGCGCCTGGGCGATGAGCGCTTCGCCTTGCTTGTGCGAGGGGACAGGGCAATCGCAGAGCCGGTCCTGCAACGGATTGCAGAGGCGACCAGACCACCTCTGCTGATCGATGGCGAGTCCGTCGACATTGAAGTCGGACTGGGTGCCGCACAGTATCCGGATGACGCCAATTCCGAGACCAATCTGCTGCTGCATGCGCAGTTGGCCGCAGAGCGTTCGAACCGCAAACGCAGCGCATCATTCTTCTTCGAACCAAGGCTCGATGCGAAGATCACAACCCAATTGAACGATTCGCGTGACCGGCTGTCGCTGCAGTCGGATCTGGTCAGGGCCATTGCCGAGCGTCAGCTCTTCCTCGTCTACCAGCCCAAACTCGACCTGAAATCCGGTCTCTTTACAGGTGTTGAAGCACTGATTCGCTGGAATCACCCCAAAAAAGGCATGGTGTCACCGGATCAGTTCATTCCGATGGCCGAGGAAACCGGTCTGATGCAAGGCATCACCGAGTGGGTCGTCGCCGAAGGCGCCAGGTTTGCGACAACACTTTGCTCACGAAGGCCCGAGATGTGTGTCTCGGTCAACATCACAGCCCAGGACGTCGAACGCCCCGACTTTGTCGCCTTCGTCACCCAGGTGGTTCGCGATCAAGGCATCCTGCCCAGCCAGCTTTGCCTGGAGGTCACCGAAAGCGGCCTGATCGAAGATACCGACAATGTGATTGCCAGCCTGTCAGAACTGTCGAGCGCCGGACTCAAACTCTCGATCGATGACTTCGGAACCGGCTACTCGACACTGAAGCAGCTGCAGCATCTGCCGGTCGACGAGATGAAAATCGACCGCTCCTTTGTCAGCGGGCTGGCTTCGAACGAAAAGAATCAGGCGATGGTCAAGTCGATGATCGACATGGGCGCCCGCATGGGTCTGCGGGTCGTCGCCGAAGGGGTCGAGTCTTACCGGGAAATGCAATGGCTGAAAACGATGGGATGCCATGAAGTGCAAGGCTTCTTTGTTTCGCGTCCCCTGGCCGAGCAGGATCTCGTGCAATTCATCGACCTGCGCCACGCACTGCACGACTCATCCCGCGAAGACGCACTGAAGCTCGCGTCGCAGCACTAAGCAAGCGGGGGTCGATGCCCCGCCGAACGCAGTCTCAGCCAGACAACGGCAATCGCTTGCTGATCTTTGCTGTTCATCATATAAAGCGGACTCGACATGCTGCATCGCAACGATGCCGCTGATGACGATGATTCAGGGCGGACCGCGATGAAGGGCATGATCTTTACCGAGTTCCTCGAACTGGTCGAAAGGACCCACTCGGCTGAACTGGCCGAAACGCTGGTCGCCAATGCCGATCTGCCCTCGGGCGGCATCTACACCTCGGTCGGCAACTATGATCATCGCGAGATGGTCACGCTGGTGGTTGCTCTGAGCCGTCAGACCGGACAAGCGGTGAACGAGGTGCTCCATTGGTTCGGCGAGAACCTGTTTACAACCCTGTCGACGGCCTATCCCGGCTTTTTCGCCGGCAAGGACAACGCCTTCAGTGTGCTGGTCGGCATTGAGTCGGTCATCCACACTGAAGTGCGCAAGTTGTATCCGGATGCCGAATTGCCGTCTTTTGACGTGATGCAGCACGGCCGCGACGAGCTGGTGCTCGACTATCACTCGCCGCGCTGCATGGATGATCTCGCGCACGGATTGATCGACGCCTGCATCGCGCACTTCGATGAGCCGGTCACGCTGGCGCGCCGACCGCTCGGCAAGACGCAGGCCGATGGCACGCGCTTCACCCTGACACGGGCGTGAGTCAGGGCCATGATGATCTACTGAGGCAGCGCGCCGATCGAGAGCGTGCAGCACGCAAGCAGGCCGAAGCGCTGCTGGAAGCCAAGAGCCTCGAGCTCTACCAGGCCAACCGCCATCTCGCCGAACTCGCCGGAACACTTGAACAACAGGTCGCGGAGCGCACGCGGGAGCTGGCAGCCGCGCTCGATCAGGCTCGGGCTGCCACCCTCGCCAAGTCGGCCTTCCTGGCGGCAATGAGCCATGAATTGCGAACACCGCTCAACGGCGTGATCGGCATGACGCAGTTGCTGCTCGACAGCACGCTCGCACCCGAGCAGCGCGAGCATGCGCTGGCGATCGAATCGAGCGGCGAACTGCTGCTGTCGATCATCAATGATGTCCTTGATCTGTCGAAGATCGAAGCGGGCGGCATGATTCTGAGCAGCCTGCCTTTCGATATTCGTGTCGCGATGAATACCGTCGCCCGCATGCTCGACGTCATCGCGAAAGACAAAGGCCTGGGCTTCGAGGTGAACTGCGATAGCGACGTGCCGGCGATCCTGATCGGCGACGATATGCGCCTGCGACAGATCCTGTTGAATCTGACCGCCAATGCGATCAAGTTCACCGCAACGGGCCGTGTCACCGTCCGGCTGCAGGCCCTGAGCCGGCATGAGCATCAGCGGGTCAGTCTGCGTCTGAGCGTGACCGATACCGGGATCGGCATCGAAGCGGATCGCCTGCAGGCGATCTTCCAGCCCTTCGAGCAGGCCGAGACCGACACCACCGTGCGATTCGGCGGTACCGGCCTCGGGCTCGCAATCTGCAAGCGGATCGCCGACCTGATGCAGGGCGTGCTCACGGTTCAAAGCGCCCCTGGGCAAGGATCAGTCTTCGCGCTCGAATGGCGCCCGATCACCCAGCAAAGCCTCCCTGAGCCAGTCAGTGCACCGATCGAACACGCCGACGAACAGGTCGCCGGGCTGAGGGTCCTGGTGGCCGAGGACAACCCGGTCAACCGGGCGCTGATGTGCGCGCTGCTCAAGCGGCTGGGCATCATCCCTGATGTCGTCGAGGACGGTGAGGCTGCCTTGCACCTGCTCGCGTCCAAACCTTACGACCTCGTTCTGATGGATATTCAGATGCCTCGTCTGGACGGCATCAGCGCCACCCTCGCACTGCGCAAGATGCCGCTTGCGCATCAGCCGCGCGTGATCGCGGTGACCGCCAATGTGCTGGCAGATGAACGCGCGGCCTGCCTCGAAGCCGGGGTCGATGAATTCCTGGGTAAACCTTATCGGGCCGCCGAACTCAGCCGCCTGGTCAAGGGCACGCCCTTCCGTCCTACTTGAGGACCTTCACCAGATTGTTGAAGTCGTCCGTCCAGGCAGTCAGCCCTTCGATGCCGACAATCGGACTGACTGCATCCTGAATCGCCTTTGGAGACAGGGCTTGCGGCGTACGGGCCATCAGCACCCAATCGGTCCGATAGAGATTGACACCGGCCGCTTCATCATGGATCAGCACGCAATGCAGCCCGAGCCTGGCCGAGATTCGCTCCAGCACCGGGGCCAGGGACAGGAATCGGTTGGTCACATGGAAGGCCAGCACACCATCGGGCTTGAGATGTTTCAGATAAAGCTCGACCGCCTGCACCGTGATCAGGTGCACAGGCACCGAGTCGCCTGAAAAGGCATCGATGGCCAGCACGTCGAATGCGTTGGCCGGCTCCTTTTCAAGCACAAGGCGCGCATCGCCAAACACGACATCAACCTTGGCACGGCTGTCGGCAATGAAGGTGAATTCGGTCTGCGCGACCTCGATGACATCGGGGTTGATCTCGTAAAAGCGCAGATAGTCACCGTCCCGACCATAAACCGCGAGCGTTCCGGCGCCAAGACCGATCAGCCCGAGTCGTCGCGGGCCGCTGGTGGCGTTCTCGATGGCCAGACCGACACCAGAGGAGCGGCCGTAATACTTGGTCGGCTCGCTGCGGCGCTCGGGCGACAGATATTGCTCACCATGGTTCACCGCACCGTGATAGAGCTCCCTGACCTCGTCCGGGCTGCCCTTGATGCCGGCGTCGTTGGTCTCGAGAGTCCCGTAGAAATTGCGCTTGAGCACACGGGCATCAGCGGTATCGCCAATGATCTGCAGCGTGAGGAAAACTCCGCAGGCCAGCGCACCCGCGCCGGTCGCCATCAGTGACACCGGCTGCTTGCGGGTCAGCCCCATGGCGAGCAGCAGAACAATGACAAACCCCAGGCCCAGTTCGTAATAGCCGACAAAAAAGCGCGGCGCAAGCAGACCAACCGTGATGCCGCCCAGCGCCCCGCCCAGCGAAATCATCAGATAAAAGCGCGTGAGATACCGGGTGGCCGGGCGCCTCAAGGCCAGCTCGCCATGCAGGAACATGCAGGCGACGAAGAGGCCGATGAGATAGAGCGGAATGCCGGTTTTCGTATCGGGCCAGCTCGATGACTGCAGTCCGAAAGCACAGGCCACGACCAGCAGCAGCAGCACCGGCAGATAGGCTTTGCGGGCATACCAGCGATCGCTCTCGAAGGCCATCGTGAAGGTCATCAGGTAGATGCACAGTGGCAGCAGCCACAGCAGCGGGACCGGCGCGATGTTCTGCGTCAGATGGTTGGTCACCGCCAGCAGCAGCCAGGAACCCATGCCCGACAGGGCGATCCAGAGCAATTGCTGAGACAGCGTGGGCGGCGCACTCGCCGCCTCGTCGGGCATCACCATCGACGCATCGCGCGGCGGTGGTGCCTGCCGGTCGGCGGTCAGACTGAAGCGGATGCCCGCCAGGAGACAAAAAGCGGCGAACACAAAATAGACCATCGACCACACGCTGGCTTGCCTGGCCAGCGTCGAATTGGGCTCGATCAGAAAGGGATAGCTCAACAACGCCGCAAGCGATGACAGGTTGGAGAGCGAAAAATAGCGATAGACCTCGGGCCCGGCGCCGGCGCGTGACGCCCAGCTCTGGATCAGGGGCCCGGTGGTCGACAGCAGGAAATAGGGCAGGCCGATGGTGGATGCCAGCAGCATCAGGATCGAGAGGGTCGGATCCTGGAGCCCGTCGGGCTTGTCGCCGACATCGGCCAGAATCTTTAGGGTCACGAGACTGAGGATGATCAGGCCGCCATGCAGCGCGACTTGCGCGGCAGGGCGCAGGGAGCGGCTCACCCAGTCGGAATAGGCATAGCCCAGCAGCAGAATGACCTGAAAGAACACCATGCAGGTCGTCCAGACCGCCGACGACCCGCCATACCAGGGAAGGATGTACTTCGAGACGATCGGCTGGATCAGAAAGAGCAGGAAGGAGCTCGAAAAAACCGTGAGACCGAAAATCAGACCATCAGATCGCCTGCTCATCACCCAGCCACATCAGTTCGAAAAATAGACATACAGATCGTCCGGCGCCTGCGGCGTCTTCAGGGTCTTGTCGACCGGCACCGGCGCTTCGATCAACGCAGGCCATGAGGGCTTGGCCTGGGCCTTGTTGAACTCGACGATCAGCGCCTGCAAGCGTTCGACCCGCTCGGGATGGACCGCGGCGAGATCGCGCTTCTCACCCGGGTCACTGGCAAGGTTGTACAGCATCGCACGCTGCGGTGTCGCGGTGATCTGCAGTTTCCAGTCGCCCTCACGCACCGCGACATAGTCGCCACCACGCCAGAACAAGCGCTCATGCGGCACGCCGCTCGACTCCCCGCGCACGAAGGGCGCGAGATTGACGCCGTCGATGATCCGGTCGGTGGGGAGCGCGACGCCGGCGGCAGCAGCAGCGGT
>CAIKZV010000152.1 GCA_903831925.1 uncultured Burkholderiales bacterium | reverse complement strand
TCCTCATGAATCGTTCGACACCTCGCTGGTCTGTTCGTCCGGGGTCGCGCCGCGACGCTGTCTTCGCCCTCGCGGGCAGCGCAGTCCTGGTACTGGCGTCCCAGGCTCGGGCGCAGTCGCAAAAGCTCAATGGTCCGCTCAGACTCGTCGTCGGCTATGCACCGGGCGGCGCCTCCGACCGCGCCGCTCGCCTGCTCGCCGACTCCCTGAAAGACCGGCTGGGCGTGCCAGTGATTGTCGAGAATCGGACCGGCGCGGGCGGGCGACTTTCCGCGCAGTACGTCAAAGCAGCGCCTGCCGATCAGAACGTCCTTCTGGTCGCCAATCCGGCGATTGACGTGGTTGCAACGCTTGTGGCGGCCAACGTGGGCTATGACCCGCAGCGCGACTTCGTGCCGGTGTCGATGATCAGCCGCTACGACTTTGCGGTAGCGGTCGGGCCGGCAGTGCCGGTGCGCGAGATGTCGCACCTGCTCGCCTGGTTGCGCGCCAACCCGGAGCAAGCCAACTTCGGGGTGCCCGCCACCGGCAGCCTGCCGCATTTCTTTGCGCTGATGATTGGCGAGGCGGCCGCGATCAAGGCGCAGGTGATTGGATACCGCGGCTCGGCGCCGCTTGCCACCGACCTGATCGGCGGACAGATCCCGGTCGCAGTAGACACCTTTGATGCACTGATCGGACTGCACGATGCCGGCAAGGTACGCATCCTCGCGGTGGGCGCCAATACGCGGCTCGCCGATGCGCCCACCATCCCGACGATCAAGGAGTCGGGGCTTTCGCTGGTGGCGGACGGCTGGAACGCGCTGCTCGCACCCGCCTCGATGTCGACAGCCAACGTGCAGTTGATTGCGCGCGCGGTCGAAGCATCGATGAAAGAGCCGGCACTGCAGGAAAAATTGCGTGCTGCAAAGATGATCCCGGTGTCGGCGTCGCAGGCACAGACTGCGCGCATGCTCACCGAGTACCGCGCAAAGTGGGAGCCGGTGATCAAGGAGTCTGGATTTCGCGAATAAATGCCGCCCGCTGCACTGGAAGCCCTGGCTGCAAGCCGGCCTGTCTGAGACAGAGACGGCTTGGATGTATCGGCCAGGAGCGCTGCACGATCACAGCGGGCGTTCCGTCACTGTCATTCATTCTCAAGCGACCGACATGCAGGCTGCACGCCTTCTCGAATCACTCTGGCGGTCGGCATCAATGCCCGAATCGCGACTGGACTCGCTGTCGCTCACCGGCGCAGAACCGGTGTTGCCCTCCTCGTTTGCGGTGGGCACCGCGGCCCAGGTCAGCATGGCCGCCGCTGCGCTGGCCGCGCTTGAGCTTGGCTCCCTGCGCGGCGCTGCGTCCCAACAAGTCAGTGTCGACATGCGTGAAGCGGCGCTCGAATGCTGCGGCTATTTGAGGCTTGACGGCCGCGCCGCGGAAGTCTGGGACAAGATCGCCGGCCTTTACGCCTGCGGGGCGAATGGCGAGCGCGGCTGGGTCAGGCTGCACACCAACTTTGCCCATCATCGCGACGGCGTGCTGGCGCTGCTCGGACTGCCGACTGGCCCCGGGACTCAGCGCGAGGCAGTCGCGCAGGCGCTGCGAGCCTGGAGCGCGACCGACTTCGAGCAAGCGGCCACCGATGCCCGGCTGGTCGTGGCCGCCGTGCGCAGCTTCGAGGAATGGGACCGTCATCCGCATGCGCTGGTCATCGCGGTGCAACCCCTGGTGTCGATCGAGCGCATCGGCGACGCGTCGCCCCTCGACTGGCCAGCATTGCCCGTCGGCGCACAAGCACTGCGCGGGCTTCGCGTACTCGACCTGACCCGCATCCTGGCCGGTCCGGTCTGCGGACGCACGCTGGCCGCCTACGGCGCCGATGTCATGCTGGTGAATTCGCCACATCTGCCGAACATCGCATCAATCGCCGAGACCAGCCGCGGCAAGCTGTCGGTGCACATCGATCTGCGCGAAGCCAGGGGCATGGCCGATCTGCAGCGGCTGGTCCGCGACGCACACGTCTTCGTGCAGGGTTATCGCCCGGGCGGGCTCGACACGCTGGGCTTCGGCCCGATCGCACTGGCCCAGGCGCGCCCTGGCATCGTCTGCGTATCGCTCAGTGCCTATGGCGATATCGGCCCCTGGGCCGGCAAGCGTGGTTTCGACTCGCTGGTGCAGACCACTACCGGCTTTAATCACGCCGAGGCCGAAGCCGC
>CAIKZV010000151.1 GCA_903831925.1 uncultured Burkholderiales bacterium | reverse complement strand
GATCTCGACGAGATCCGGGCGTTTGCGTTGGCCTATCTGCGCCTTGAGCAGGACCTCTATCTGCAGGCCTTCGGCGTGCGATTCGACCTGTACTACCTTGAAACGTCGCTCTATGAAGACGGCAAGGTGGCCGCCACTGTCGACGGTCTGGTCAAGGCCGGCCATACCTACGAACACGAGGGCGCGCTGTGGTTGCGCTCGACCGACTATGGTGATGACAAGGACCGCGTGATGCGCAAGTCCGAGGGCGGCTTCACTTATTTCGTCCCCGACGTGGCCTATCACGTGACCAAGTGGCAGCGCGGATTCACCAAGGCCATCAATATCCAGGGTTCAGATCACCATGGCACGATCGCCCGGGTTCGCGCCGGCCTGCAGGCATTAGGCATCGGCATCCCGAAAGACTTCCCCGACTACGTGCTGCACAAGATGGTGACCGTGATGCGCGGCGGCGAGGAGGTCAAGATCTCCAAGCGCGCCGGGTCGTATGTCACCCTGCGCGACCTGATCGACTGGTCGGGCGGCATCGGCCCCGATGGCGCGCCGCCCGAGGGTGTCAGCCGCGATGAGGCGATCCGGCGCGGGCGCGACGCGGTGCGTTTTTTCCTGATCCAGCGCAAGGCCGATACCGAGTTCGTGTTCGATGTCGACCTCGCGCTCGCCCGCTCCGACGAGAACCCGGTCTATTACGTGCAATATGCCCATGCCCGGATCTGCTCGGTGCTCGCGCAGGCGATCGACAAGGGATTGGCCAAGGCGTCGGATGTGTTCGATGCCGGCGCGGTCGATTTCACGCAGCTGACTGGCGCTCGCGAATTCGCGCTCATGGCGCGCCTGGCCGAGTATCCGACGGTGCTCAAGGACGCCGGCGATGCACTGGCACCGCATGCCCTGGCCTTCTGGCTCAAGGATTTCGCCGCTGAATTTCACGGTTACTATAACGCCGAGCGGTTCCTGGTCGACGATGCCGCGCTGCGCGAGGCACGCCTCGCATTACTGCGTGCGGTCGGTCAGGTGCTGCGAAACGGGCTTGCGCTGATCGGCGTGTCGGCCCCTGAACGCATGTAAGGGTCGGGCAAGTCACATGGTGAATGCAATCGGGGTGAATGCAATCAGGCGCACAGGCCGTCGACGTCTTTCGGCAGGTCACAAGGGCGGCACGCTGGTCGGCCTTGCCATCGGTCTGCTGGTGGGACTGGCGATTGCGGTCGTCGTCACCCTTTACATGAGCCGTTCGCCAGTGCCCTTCGTCGACAAGATCAAGCGGCCTGGCGACCGGCCCGAGGCGGCGACCCCCGCTGATGTTCCCGATCCCAATCGGTCGATGCAGAAGAATCGTCCGGCCACCACCGAGCCGCCGGTGGCGGTTACGCCGCCTGCTGCACCCGCCACCGATGCACCCTCGACTGCGCCTGCGGCCCCCGGCACCGCTGCCTCGACCACGCCTGGCGCACCTGCTGCGCCCGCCGCCCCCGCTTCAACCACCGCGCCACCGGCCGCCGAGACCCCTGTC
>CAIKZV010000150.1 GCA_903831925.1 uncultured Burkholderiales bacterium | reverse complement strand
CCTGCATCGCCCACATGCCGGCATAGCGTCCGCCAAGGGCAAGCAGATCCTCATGCCGGCCACGCTCAACGATGCGACCGGCCTCGAGCACGATGATCTGATCGGCATCGACGATGGTCGAGAGCCGATGCGCAATGACCAGCGTGGTGCGATGCGCCGCGACCGCCCGCAGGGCGTCCTGGATCGCCGCCTCGTTGCGCGAATCAAGCGCCGACGTGGCTTCATCGAGCAGCAGCACCGGCGGATTCTTGAGCAGCATGCGGGCGATTGCCACGCGCTGCTTTTCGCCACCCGACAGCTTCAGGCCCCGCTCGCCCACCGGCGTGTTCCAGCCCTGCGGCAGCGAGGCGATGAAAGCACTGAGCTGTGCCGACTCGGCGGCAGCGTCGATGTCGGCCGCTGCGGCATCCGGCTCGCCATAGGCGACGTTGTAGCGCAGGCTGTCGTTAAAGAGCACGGTGTCCTGCGGCACGATGCCGATCGAGCGACGCAGACTCGACTGCGTGACCGAACGCAGGTCATGACCATCGATGGTGATCGCACCGCCAGTCACGTCATAGAAGCGAAAGAGCAAGCGGCCGATGGTGGACTTGCCGGCGCCGCTTGAACCCACCACCGCGGTGGTGGTGCCAGCCGGCACGACGAAACTCAGCTCGTGCAGGATCTGCCGGTTCGGGTCATAGGCGAAGGCCACCTTGTCGAAGCGGATTTCCGGTGCACCGGTCAGCGTCAGGGCTTGCGCGCCCGGGGCATCATCGACCTCGCGGTTGGCATCGAGCAGGCTGAAAAGCCGCTCCATGTCGGCCAGGCTCTGCTTGATCTCGCGATAGAGCACGCCCAGAAAATTCAGCGGCATGTAGAGCTGGATCATGAAGGCATTGACCAGCACCAGATCGCCGATCGACATGCGGCCCTCGACCACGCCGGTGGTCGCACGCCAGACCATGAGCGTGACCGCCACCGAGATGATCGCGGCCTGCCCGACATTGAGCACCGACAGCGAAGTCTGGCTGCGCACCGCCGCGCGCTCCCAGCGCTGCATGCTCTCGTCGTAGCGGCGCGCCTCGAACTCCTCGTTGCCGAAGTACTTGACCGTCTCGTAGTTGAGCAGCGAATCGATCGCGCGCACATTGGCCTTGGAGTCGAGCTCGTTCATCGAACGCCGGAACTCGGTGCGCCATTCGGTGATCGCAATCGTGTAGATGATGTAGAGCGTGAGCGCGACACCGGCGATGCCGGCAAACCAGACGTCGTAGTGCAGCACCAGATAGCCGATCACCAGCGTGATCTCCACCAGCGTCGGCAGGATGCTGTAGAGGGTGTAGGACACCAGGCTGGCAATGCCGCGCGTGCCGCGCTCGATGTCGCGGGTCAGCCCGCCAGTCTGCCGATCGAGGTGAAAGCGCAGTGACAGGCCGTGCAGATGCCGGAAGACCTTGAGCGCCACATTGCGCACCGCGCGCTGCGTGACGCGGGCAAAGACGAATTCGCGCAGCTCGGTAAAGAAGGTCGAAGCCAGACGCAGCAGGCCATAGGCGGCCAGCAGACCGAGTGGCACCGCCAGCAGGACCGCCGCCTGCCCGAGATCGG
>CAIKZV010000149.1 GCA_903831925.1 uncultured Burkholderiales bacterium | reverse complement strand
TCGCGAACCTGCGCCTCGCAGAAGGTGAGCGAGGTCGCGCGATGCACGCATTCGCCGATCACCCTCAGCCGGCCGATGCCCGGTCGAATGAAAGTGGTCTTCATTTCGACGGTGATGGCATTCATCGGTGCGTGGAATTCATCGCTGTGTGCCGCACGCGCGGCCATCGCCATCGAGGCATCGAGTGCCGCCATCAGCACGCCGCCATGGGCAACCTGCCGGGAGTTGCACAACTCGGGCGACACCGGCACGAGCAGTTCGGATCGCCCCTTGCCGAATTCGACCAGGGTGATGCCGAGCTGGTCGAGAAAGGGAATGCGTCTGACCCGCCCATCCGGCATCAGCATGATCAGAGGATCTCGAAAAGTCCGGCCGCGCCCATGCCGCCGCCGATGCACATCGTGACCACGCCGAGCTTGGCGCCGCGGCGTTTGCCCTCGATCAGCAGGTGGCCGGTCAGACGCTGGCCCGAGACGCCATAAGGATGGCCGACAGCGATCGCGCCGCCGTTCACATTGAGCTTGTCGGGATCGATGCCGAGGTGATCGCGGATGTAAAGGACCTGGACCGCAAACGCTTCGTTCAGCTCCCACAGATCGATGTCGGACACCTTCAGGCCGTGACGCTTGAGCAGCTTCGGAATCGCAAACACCGGCCCGATGCCCATCTCGTCCGGCTCGCAACCGGCGACCGCAAAGCCACGGAAGACGCCAAGCGGCTGCAGCCCACGCTTTTCAGCCATGCTGCGCTCCATCAGGACCACCGCACCGGCGCCGTCCGAGAACTGGCTGGCATTGCCGGCTGCGATCACGCCGCCGGGAATCGCCGGCTTGATCTGCGAGACGCCCTCGTAGGTGGTGTCGCCGCGGATGCCTTCGTCACGATCGAGGGTCACGTCCTTGACGGTTTCGACGCCGGTCTGCTTGTCGACGGTCTTCATCGTGACCGTGACGGGAACGATCTCGTCACGGGTAAGACCGGCGGCTGCGGCCGCTGCAGCGCGCAACTGGCTCTGCACGCCATAGTGGTCCTGGGCTTCGCGCCCGATGTTGTAGCGCTTGGCAACCATCTCGGCGGTCTGCAGCATCGGCCAGTAGATCTCGGGCTTGTTGACCTTGAGCCAGCCGTCGATCATGTCCTTGGTGTTCATGTCGTTCTGCACCAGCGAGATCGACTCGACACCGCCGGCGACATAGACATCGCCTTCGCCGGCCATGATCCGCTGCGCGCCGAGCGCAATCGTCTGCAGACCCGAGGAGCAGAAGCGGTTGACGGTCATGCCTGACACGCTCACCGGCATGCCGGCACGCAAGGCGATCTGACGGGCGATATTCGCGCCGGTCGCGCCTTCCGGATTGGCGCAACCCATGATCACGTCTTCGACCTCGGCGGCGTCGACCTTGGCCCGTTCGAGAGCAGCCGACACCACATGGCCGCCCATGGTCGCGCCATGGGTCATGTTGAGCGAGCCGCGCCAGGACTTTGCCAGGCCGGTGCGGGCGGTTGAAACGATGACTGCTTCACGCATGATGGTCTTTCCTCTTTCGTGTTTGATTGACTCGGTTCGATCGCTCAGGCGTTGAATCGTTTACCTTCGGCCGCAAGCCGCGCCAGCAGCGGCGCAGGCGTCCAGAATGCCGGATCGGCATGCGGATTGGCCGCAAAACCCTTCATGATCTCGACCACCTTCGGCAGCCCGAGCGTGTCGGCATAGAACATCGGACCACCGCGGAACCGGGCAAAGCCATAGCCGCTCAGATAGATGATGTCGATGTCCGAGGCCCGCAGTGCGATGCCTTCGTCCAGAAGCTGCGCACCTTCATTGACCAGGGCGAGTAGCAGCCGGTTGACGATTTCTTCGTCGGAAATTTGTCGCGGCGTGATGCCAAGCCGGGTGCGCTCAGCCGCGAGCATCTCCTCGACCACCGGCGAC
>CAIKZV010000148.1 GCA_903831925.1 uncultured Burkholderiales bacterium | reverse complement strand
TCGGTCACGCCTTTCCAGCCTTCGACCTGCGCGGCGGTGTGGATGCCCGGGGTGGCCGGTGCGCCCTGGCCTGAAGCCAGCACTTGCGAGGCTTCGGCGATGATCAGCCCGCCCTCGGAGGCGCGCTGTCGGTAGTACTCGGCATTGAGCGCATTGGCGATATTGCCGGGCGTGGTCGCGCGCATCCGCGTGAGCGGCGCCATCACCACCCGGTGGCTCAGCGTGAAGGGCCCGACCTTGAGCGGGGCAAACAGGGCTTGGGTTGTCATCGTGGTCTCCTTGTCGTTGTTGTTGTGATTTCGGGGTGGGGCAGGGGGTGGGGCAGGGGGGGGTCAGCCCGGTTGTCTCACCAGCGCCAGCTGGCGGGCCTGTGCGATCAGCCGCCCGGTGCTGTCCCAGAGCATCCCGTCTTCGATCATTCGGCCGTCGGCCAGGTCGCCGGTGCGGAATTGTCCGAGGATCCAGCCCGGCGCGGGCCGCCTGCGCAGATGCACGGTGAGCTCGACCGTCGGGACCCAGCCGACCGCGCCGATCTGCCCGAAGACCGAGGGCGGAAATGCGTCGGCAAACAGCAGCGCGGCAATCGGATCGGGATCACGGCCGTCCTTGAAGCGGATCCAGCCGGTGATCTGGGCACGTCCGCCGACTTTCGTCTGGACCTCATCCGGATGCAGGCGGATTTCGAGACGATCCATGATCGGCAGATTGATGCCCTGCTGGTCGCCCGAGCGGGGGATGCACTGATCGGGGGGCGGAATCGAGGGGGCAGGTGGCTCGATGACAGGCTGCGTGCCGGCGCCCAGGTTGCCGAAGGCAGCCATCACTTCAATGCGAGCGCTGTCGTCCTGCATGAGGGTCGCCCGGCAGGTGCTCAGTTGGCGGCCGCTGCGCAGCACCTGAGCATGAATGCGGCAAGGCTGTCTGCCCAGACCGGGGCGCAGGTAGTGCACGGTGATGCTCAGCGGATCGGGATGCTCGGCGGTCTGTGCGGCGATCGCATTGGCCGCCATGGCAAGCAGATAGCCGCCGTTGGGATTGCTGCCGATGCTCCAGTCGGATGACACCAGGCCTTCAAAGGCACCGTCGCCAATCGGGGTGAGTCGGGTTTCGTCGTCGAATTGGCTCATCGGATCGGGTCGTTGGTAAGGTTGTGAAATCGGTGACTGAATGGCATGTCTGCGCTCAGTCGATCAGCGCGCCCGCGAATTCGTCGGCAGAAAAGGCCTGCAGGTCGTCGATGCCCTCGCCCACGCCGATGAAGCAGATCGGGATCGGCCGGTCGCGACGGGTATGAGCCAGCGCAACCAGTGCGCCGCCGCGGGCGGTGCCGTCGAGCTTGGTGACGATCAGGCCGGTGAGCTGCACCGCGTCATCAAAGGCTTTGACCTGCGCGAGCATGTTCTGACCGGTATTGCCATCGAGCACCAGCAGGACTTCGTGCGGCGCGCCGTCCATGGCTTTGCCGATGACGCGCCGGATCTTTTTCAGCTCGTCCATCAGGTGAGTCTGGGTGGGCAGGCGGCCAGCGGTATCGACCATGACGACGCCAGTGCCCCGCGCCCGCCCGGCCGCGACCGCATCGAAGGCGACCGCACCCGGGTCGCCGCCTTCCTGGGCGATCACATCGACCTGATTGCGGCTGCCCCATTGCGCGAGCTGCTCGCGCGCGGCTGCCCGGAAGGTGTCGCCTGCGGCCAGCAGCACCGATTTGCCTTCGCCGTGCAGATGGCGGGCGAGCTTGCCGATCGAGGTGGTTTTCCCGGCGCCGTTGACGCCGGCGATCATCATGACCAGCGGGCTGGCCTGATCGATGTCGATCTGCCGCTCGAGCGGCGCGAGCAACCCGACCAGCAGCCCCCGCAGCGCGGCCTTGACCTGCGAAGTGTCGGTGAGCTTGTCCTTGCGGACCTTCTCGCGCAGCGCGGTGAGCAGCCACTGCGTGGTCTCGAAGCCGGTGTCGCCCGACAGCAGCGCGGTCTCGAGGTCTTCATAGAGCGCCTCGTCAATTTTGACGCCGGTAAAGAGCACCGCGATGTTGCCGCGGGTGCGCGACAGACCCTGCTTGAGGCGCGCCAGCCAGGGACGGCGGTCGGAGGGTGCCTCGGGGGCTGGCTCGGTGACCGTGTCACTCGCCTGAACCGCCAGGGTCGATTCGGCCCCTGCGGCATCGGCTGGCGCGAGCGTCGCCAGTTCGTTCGCCGTCTCCGCAGCAGGAGGCACCGACGTCGACACCGACGGCGTTTCGGAGGATGGCCCCGGCGGCTGGGCCGGCGCAGGCTTGTTGCGGCGAAAGAATCCGAACATGTCGAAGGGGTGGCGGTGCGAAGGCGGCTGCAGACGGCGGGGTACACTCGAGCCCCCGATTCTACGCCGCCGCAATGTCCCGATCTTTCATGCAACTTGCCGTCGCCGGGCTGTTGACGACGGCCTGCGCCCTGGTCGCTGCACAAAGCGCCGGCCCCTCCGCTCAGACAGCGTCTGCCCCAGCCTCCCAGCAGGTGGTCGAGCGCAGCTTTCCCAACGGATTGAAGGTGCTGGTCAAGCCCGACCGGCGTGCGCCCACGGTGGCTCATATGGTCTGGTATCGCGCCGGATCGATGGATGAAGTCAATGGCCGCACCGGTGTCGCCCATGTCCTCGAGCACATGATGTTCAAGGGCACCGAATCACTGGCGCCGGGCGAGTTTTCGCGGCGGGTGGCGGCCATGGGCGGGCGCGAAAATGCCTTTACCTCGCGCGACTACACCGGCTACTTCCAGCAGGTCCACAAGTCGCGCCTGCCGGACGTCATGGCGCTTGAAGCCGATCGCATGGTCAATCTCAAGCTGTCGGCCGACGAATTCGCCAAAGAGATCAAGGTGGTGATGGAGGAGCGGCGTCTGCGCACCGAAGACAGCGCCAGCGCGCTGGTTTACGAGCAGCTTTATGCCACCACGTTCACCGCCCATCCCTATCGATCTCCGGTGGTCGGCTGGATGAGCGACCTCGAGTCGATGACGCCTGCCGATGCGCGCGCCTGGTACGACACATGGTATGCGCCCGGCAATGCCACACTCATCGTGGCCGGCGACGTCGAGCCCGAGGCGGTCTTTGCACTGGCCGAAAAATACTATGGCGGCATCCCGGCCAAGGCGGTGCCTGCACGCAAGCCGCAAACCGAACCCGCCCAGCGCGGATTGCGTCGCATCGACGTGAAAGCGCCGGCCGAAAATCCCTATGTCGTGATGGCCTTTCATGTGCCAAAGCTCGAATCGATCGAGGGCCCCCGTGATCCCTATGCACTTGAGGTGCTCTCGACCCTGCTCGACGGTGGCGCGAGCACCCGCCTGACCCGCAACATCGTGCGCGGCTCGCGGGTGGCCAATCAGGCCGGTGCCGGCTACGACATGACGCAACGCGGCCCGGCGGTCTTCGTGCTCGACGGCACGCCGGCCGATGGCCACACCACCGCCGAGGTCGAGGCCGCCCTGCGCGCCGAGATCGCCCGCATTGCCACCGAGGGCGTGCCGCAGGCCGAACTCGACCGGGTCAAGGTGCAGTACGTGGCCGGTCAGGTCTACAAGCGCGACTCGGTCTTCGGGCAGGCCATGGAAATCGCCGGCCTCGAAATCACCGGCCTGTCCTATCGCGATGCCGACCGCATCCTCGAGAAGGTCCGCTCGGTCACGGTCGAGGAGGTCAAGGACGTGGCAGCGCGCTATTTCGGCGACGAAGCCCTGACGATCGCCACCCTGCTGCCGCAGCCGATTGCTCCCGGAAAACCCGCCGCTGCTGCGGCCGGTCTGAGGCACTGACACCATGCGATCCGCCTTCATTCGCCCCCTGTCCATTCGCCCCCTCTTTCTCCTCGCCCTGCTGCTCTGGGCGCCGCTGGCCAGCGCAGTGCTGCCGATCGAGCACTGGGTCAGCTCACGCGGCGCGCGGGTCTATTTCGTGCGGGCCGATTCGATTCCGATGCTCGACATCAATATCGACTTCGATGCCGGCGCCCGCCACGATCCGCCGGCCAAGTCGGGTCTGGCCGCGATGACCGCCGGCACGCTCGCGCGTGGCGTCGCCGGCCTTGACGAAGCTGCGCTCGCCGAGCGGTTGGCCGACATCGGTGCCAGCCAGGGTGCCGCTGCCGGTGACGATCGGGCCAGCGCGTCGCTGCGAACGCTCACCAGCCCGCGCGAACTCGAGGCCGCGGTCGCACTGCTCGCCAAGCTGGTCTCGCAGCCGACCTTCCCCGAGGTGCCGCTGCAGCGCGAGCGCGAGCGGGTGATCCAGGGTCTTCGCGAAGCCGCGGTCAAGCCCGATGCCATCGCCCAGCGCACCTTCAGCGAGCTGATCTACCCCAAGCATCCCTACGGGCGCGATCCGCTGCCCGAAACGATTGCCGCCATCACCCGCGATGATCTGGTCGACTTTCATCGCCGCTATTTCGGTGCCAGCCGCGCGGTCGTGTCGATCGTCGGTGCCATCGATCGCACCCGGGC
>CAIKZV010000147.1 GCA_903831925.1 uncultured Burkholderiales bacterium | reverse complement strand
TCAACCGGCGGCTGCGCCGCGCGATCGATGAATTCAGGCCCGATCTGCTCTTCACCATCTACGGCCTGCACATCAGCCCGCAGACCCTGACGCTTGCCCGCGAGCGGGGCATCGTGCGCGCCTGCTGGTGGATCAATGATCCCTTCCAGTCTCAGCCCCGCATCGATCGAGCCGCCGAATACGACGTCTATTTCAGTAATTCGTCGGTCTGTGCCCGGCAGGTCGAGGACGCGCTTGGCGTGAGATCGCATTTTCTGCCGACCGCCTGCGAGCCGACGATTCATCAAGCCTCGCCGCCCGACCCGGCCTTGGCCTGTGATGTCTGCTTTGCCGGCGACTGGAGTCCGGCGAGGCAGCAGCTGATCGAGATGCTCGTCAAGGCCGGCCTGAACCTGCGCCTGTATGGGCCCTGGCAAAAAAAGATCGCGCCGGACTCCCCCTTGCGCGCGCATCTGACCCCGGGTTTTTTCACACCTGCGCAGATGTCGACCTATTTCAGCAATGCCCGGATCGTGCTCAATTTCCACACCTGGTTCGGTCGATTCAGCCATGGTGTCAATCCGCGCCTCTTCGAGGCACCGGCCTGCGGCGCGTTTCAGATCGTCGATGCCAAGGACGAGATCCCGAGCCTTTTCGAGCCTGGCCATGAGGTCGCGATTTATCGCGACCTCGACAGCCTGCCGGCACTGCTGCGCGACTGGCTGGCCGATCGCGAACGCTGCGAGGCGGTCGCTCGCGCCGGGCACCGGCGGGTGCTGCAGGACCACACCTACGAGCGGCGAATGGCGCAGATGCTCAAGCTCCTGTAGGGTCGGCAGGTTCAATTCACGTCCCTGATTCCTCATCTTTCTGGCAGGCCAAGCGATGGAACACAGCTTTCCGACCGACATCTACACCGAGCCGTCCGATATCGACGTTCACACCCTGCGCAAGCTCGGGCCGCTGGGTCCGATGGCCGGCATCTGGGAAGGCGATCGCGGTCTTGACGTCAAACCCAAGGCCGACGGTCCGCGCAAGCAGGCCTATGTCGAGCGGCTCGAGATGCAGCCGATCGATCCGCAGACCAACGGGCCGCAGCTGCTCTATGGCCTGCGATATCACACGCACATCGTCAAACCCGGGCAGGTCAAGACCTATCACGAGCAGCTCGGCTACTGGCTCTGGGAGCCGGCCACCGGCACGGTGATTCACACCCTGACGATTCCTCGCGGTCAGGTCGCGATGGCGGCCGGACAGGCCGCGCCCGATGCCACCGAGTTCGAACTGGTGGCTACCCGCGGGCTGCACACCTGGGGGGTGTGCTCGGCGCCCTTTCTCGATGAAGCGTTTCGCACGATCGAGTTCCGCATCAAGGTGACGGTCCATGCCGATGGCGGCTGGACCTA
The DNA here is from genome assembly GCA_903831925.1 of uncultured Burkholderiales bacterium. Classification (GTDB taxonomy): domain Bacteria; phylum Pseudomonadota; class Gammaproteobacteria; order Burkholderiales; family Burkholderiaceae_E; genus UBA4615. The sequence continues at coordinate 427 of CAIKZV010000147.1, read as the reverse complement.
CGACGAAGACACCGTGCTGCAGATTCGCGGGCTGGCCGAACCCTTTCATCACACCGACCGCAATCGCCTGCGGCGCATCGGCGAGGCCACGCCCAATCCTCTGGCCAGATGAGCCAGGGCCGGTGTCAAGCCACCGGCATCCACTGAATGCGGTTTTCGAGTGACGTAATGCACGCTTGCTGCTCGCCGACGGGCGGCACGTGAAGGGCTTCACAGACTGAAAATCGATTGGCCGCCACGATTCGTTTCATCAGCCAATCGGGCGCCGTCAATGACCGCTTTCTCCTTTGCTTCGTCGAGCTTTGCAGACCGATTCTTCCGGTGCGCAACGCTTGCGGTGTCGCTGACGGTGGCAGGCACGGCGGTCCAGGCGCAGGTGAGCGTTGGCCTGATCGATACCGGTGTTCGGGCCAGGCATGTTGATCTT
>CAIKZV010000146.1 GCA_903831925.1 uncultured Burkholderiales bacterium | reverse complement strand
GCCTATCGCACCGGTTCCATGTTGATCGGGCAGATGGCGGTGGCCGGCTGAAAACGCCGATATCCGGGGCGGCTCGCCTGTCCCGCGATGGGACGCGACTAAGGTTTCGGCAATCCGTCCAGGCGTGACTCGAGTTCGGCAAATGCCGCAATTTCGTCGGCAAGCGAATGGGGTTCGGGATGCGGCAGGCTTCTGGCGATTTGCGCCAGGTCGTGCTTGAGCACCCTGATCAGCGCGCCTCGAGTGGCGGCCGACAGTTGCAGCGGCTTGTTTGACAGCTCATCGAGCCGCGCCATCGCCTTGTGGGCATCACGGATCAGATCGCTCGAGCGCTTCAGATCGGTTTTACGGTCGGGTGGTGGGGTGGGCATCGTCGGATTATCGCGCGGCGCTTGCTCGTTGCCGTGGTATTCGATCACAAGCTGTCGGGTGGTCAGTGTCGCCCGACAGTCCGTTAATCACGTCAGGAATTTGCGATGAACAAGGCCTTCGTCAAGGAAGACACCGATGAGGACGATGACGATCTCGATCCGTCGGCAGGCGCCGAACCCTCGGGCCCGGCGCCACCCAACTACATCACCCCCGAAGGCCACGCCCGGATGAGAGCCGAGCTGCTGCAGTTGCTCGATACCGACCGGCCCGAGGTGGTTCGCATCGTCTCGTGGGCGGCCTCCAACGGCGACAGGTCCGAAAATGGCGACTATCTCTATGGCAAAAAGCGGCTTCGCGAGATCGACCGGCGCATCCGCTTTCTGACCCGGCGCCTCGATCGGGCAGAAGTCGTCGACTCGACCCGACAGCGCGGCAATGACCAGATTTTCTTTGGCGCGACCGTGACCTATCTGCAGTCGGATGGCGTCGAGAGAAAGGTGCGCATCGTCGGTGTCGATGAGGTCGATCCGCTCAATGGGCTGATCAGCTGGGTGTCGCCGGTGGCCAAGGCGCTGATCAAGGCGCGTGAAGGCGATCTGGTGGCGCTGATCACACCGGTCGGTCGGCTCGAGATCGAGATCCTGAGGGTGACTTACTGAGTGACCGGACTGATCGGCCTTGCAGCGTGCACTGAACAACGCCGGAGCGTGATGCCTTGCGCGATCCGCTGCATCGGGCCCATCGGCCTGACCGCTTCAGCCCGCGCGCGCCACCGTCATCAGCCGGGTGATCCGGCTCGCATCGGTGTGTTTGCGAAGTTGCCGGAAGACCCGTGCCAGATGCTGACGATCGTGTACCTGCAGCGTAAAGCGCATCGTGGCGACCCGATCGGGTTCGTCGTCCATCGAGACGGTGACGATGTTGGCTTCGGACGCGGCAATCTCGGCAGCCACCCGAGCCAGGGCGCCACGATCCTCGCGGATCTGCACTTCAATGATGGTGCGAAACAGGCCCCGCACCTCGTCGCCCCAATCGACATCGATCCAGCGCTCGGCGTCTTTCTGGCGCTGGCGTCGGGCCGAATCGCACTCGGTGCGATGAATCACCAGGCCATGGCCGCCTCGCAGATGACCCAACACCGAATCGCCCGGCAGGGGCAGGCAGCAGGGTGAGCACTGGATCGCGGTGCCTTCGGTGCCGTGAATGGTGATGGGCAGCGGTCGGGGCGTGAACGCGGCCGCAGCTGGCCGTGCGCTCATTTCGAGGGCGATGCTGCGCGCCACCACCGGTGCCAGCCGACGACCCAGCCCGACGTCGGCATAGAGTTCATCGAGCGACTTGGCGCCGGCATCGCGGGCATTTTTTTCGAGCAGCGCGTTGTCGAGCGAGCCGGCATCGATGCGCAATGCCGCAAGCGACTGCTCAAGCAGGCGCTTACCGAGGTCGGCCGACTCGCCGTATTTCATGGTCCGCAGGAAATGGCGGATTTCGGAGCGCGATTTTCCGGTGCGAACAAAGCCCAGCCAGGCCGGGTTGGGACGCGAATCGGCATCGGTGACGATCTCGATCACATCGCCATTTTGCAGTTCGGTGCGAAGCGGCACCGGCTGACCATTGACCTTGGCGGCCACGCACTGATTGCCGACGTCGGTATGCACGCTGTAGGCGAAGTCGATGGTGGTCGCGCCGCGAGGCATTGCGCGGATATGGCCCTTTGGCGTGAAGACATAGACCGCGTCAGGGAAGAGATCGACCTTCACATGTTCAATGAACTCGATCGAATCGCCGGTCTTGTGCTGGATATCGAGCAAGGACTTGAGCCACTGATGCGTGCGCTTTTGCAGGTCGGTGAAGCTTTCTTCATCGGCCTTGTAGAGCCAGTGGGCAGCAACGCCGGTCTCGGCGAGCTGATTCATTTCGCGGGTGCGCACCTGGAATTCGACCGGCGTGCCATAAGGGCCCACGACGGTGGTGTGCAGCGACTGATAGCCATTGACCTTGGGGATGGCGATGTAGTCCTTGAAGCGGCCCGGGATCGGCTTGAAGGTCTGATGCAGTGCGCCAAGCGCGAGATAGCACGAGGGCAGGTCATCGACCAGCAGCCGGATGCCGAAGACATCCATGACCTGCGAAAAAGAAAGATTTTTTTCGCGCATCTTGCTGTAGATGGACCACAGGGCCTTTTCGCGCGAGACCATCTCGGCCTTGACCCCCATCTTGAGCAGCGATTTGTCGACCGACTCAAGCACGCGGCCAAGCCCTTCGCGGCGCACGCCGCGGGCTGCGGTCAGGGCGCGGGTGAGGGTGCGATGCCGAAAGGGGTTCTGCGCTCGAAAGGAGAGGTCGAGCAGTTCGCGGTAGAGATCGTTCAGCCCCAGCCGGTTGGCAATCGGCGCATAGATGTCGAGGGTCTCGACGGCGATGCGCCGCTGCTTGCTGCGCTCGACCGCGCCCAGGGTGCGCATGTTGTGCAGGCGATCGGCGAGCTTGATGAGAATGACCCGGACGTCGCGCGCCATCGCCAGCAGCATCTTGCGAAAGCTTTCGGCCTGAGCCTGTTCACGGCTGGCGAATTCAACCTTGTCGAGCTTGGACAGCCCGTCGACGAGTTCGGCCACATTCGGCCCGAACCGCTCGACCATCTGCTGCTTGCCGACGCCCGAGTCTTCCATGACGTCGTGCAGCAACGCAGCCATCAGGGACTCAGCGTCGAGTCGCCAGCCCGCGCAGATTTCGGCGACTGCAATCGGATGGGAGATATAGGGCTCGCCGCTGGTGCGGAACTGCCCGAGGTGCGAACTGTCGGAAAACCGATAAGCCTCGCGAACCCGCTTGATATCCGCTTCGGTGAGATAGCTCGAGGCGGCTTGGGTGAGTGCGGCCAGCGAAACAATCCGGCGTTCGTCGACCGGTGCGACGAAGAGGTCGGCTTCAGCCGGGATCGGCGTCGGACGGCGCGGACCGCGCGGGTTGCTGCCGGGCGCGCGTGCAGGTGCTGCGCGCCGTTTTGGCGTGGTGACCGCGTCGTCGTGTTCCATCGGTCAGCCTGCCGCCGGACAACTCAGGTGGGTACGCGGCGCAGCATCTCGCGGCCGACTTTGCCCGCGGCGATTTCGCGCAGCGCGGTGACGGTCGGCTTGTCTTTGCTGTCGATCTTGGG
>CAIKZV010000145.1 GCA_903831925.1 uncultured Burkholderiales bacterium | reverse complement strand
CTAATCTCGGATATTAAAGCGAATGCCCCGACCTGCGCGACTGCTTCGGCCATTGCCGACTCACCGTCTTACCGCCATGATGCCTCTAGACAACTTCATAACGTGAATTCCGTCGGCCGTTAAGCCCAATCAGTAGGTGCCGTGTGCAAGCCAACATCGAATCGACGACCGAGCACGAATTCGAGCTGTGGGATTTGAAAGTAGAGGTGGTCGGCCCAGAAGACGGCCCGATCTATTGCGGTGCCCAGCTTGGAGACCACTTCGAGCTGCGGGGCGAAATGCTGCACTTGCCACCGGGTCAGGGAATGTCGATTTACTCGATTTCAGCCGTATTGCCACTGCTCGCAGCGAAGCAGCGGGTCACCGACAAGAACGACTGGATGTCGACGGACGCGGAGGTCGCCTGCCCTGATCCTAATTGCTCGACTCGACTGCGCATCACGCGCACGGCAAGGCGCCGATTTCAACGATCTGCCGTGACCGCCGTCCCGTTGCCTGCTGAATGCGGAGGCGAATGATGGAACGCTACCAACTGACCGATGCCTACGACATTTCACGGCTGATCAAGGGCGGATGGCACCTCGCCGGTGGACACGGCGCCATTGAGGAGCGGCAAGCGATCGCGGATATGGCGACGTTTGTCGAGGCAGGGATCGACACCTTTGACTGCGCCGATATTTATACCGGCGTCGAGGAAATGATTGGCCGGTTTCGACAGCAGTATCCAACGCTTGCGGCCCGTGTTCGCGTCCATACGAAGTTCGTTCCGGATCTGGCGCACCTTGGCCAGATCAACGCTCAATACGTTGAGCGCATCGTCGACCGTTCCCTGATCCGGCTCGGCGTCGAGCAGCTCGACCTCGTGCAGTTTCATTGGTGGGACTTCGAGAAAGACGGTTACGTGGAGGCTGCCCTCGAGCTTGAGAATTTGAGGAAAGCGGGGAAGATTTCGCGGGTCGGTGTCACCAACTTCGATACGGATCATTTGGCTGAACTCTGCGATGCCGGCGTGACGGTCAGCGCGCATCAATTGCAATATTCCGTTCTGGACAACCGGCCGAGCGATCGAATGGTTGATTTTTGTGAGTCTCGCGGTATCGCTCTTCTCTGCTACGGCACTGTCGCCGGAGGGTTTTTATCTGACCGCTGGTTGGGACAGCCAGAGCCAATCGGGGCCCTCGCCAATCGATCGTTGGTGAAGTACAAACTGATCATCGACGAGTTCGGTAACTGGCAACGGTTTCAGGGGCTATTGCAACTATTGCGCCGAATTGCCGATGCCCATGGGGTCGATATTGCTTCAGTGGCGACGAAGGCAATATTGCAGCGTCGCGGCGTCGCCGCAGCGATTGTGGGTGCGACTAGCACACGGCATCTGGGCGCCCATCAGCAGCTGTCGGTGTTCGAACTGAATGACATCGAGTCGAATGAAATAGAGCAAATGACAAAAGCGAGTTCCGGCCCCGCTGGCGATGTGTACCAGCTTGAGCGCGATCGCCATGGACCTCATGGCCGAATCATGAAATACGACTTGAATGAGAAGCCTGCGACTCGCTAACGCTCGACGACCTAAAAGATCTGAGAGCGCGCCGAGCTTCCGCGGGACGGATCTGCCTAGTATTGAATACGCCGGTGAACGTCATTCAGAGATGGTAGGCGTCCCGGCTAACTCAGTAATCAGGATCCGCCAGTGCTGAAGTCCTGCGTAAAAAGACGCGACCGGAATTCGCTCATTCAAGCCATGCGCGAATTGCTCACTCTCTTTGATGAAGAGGCCCCCCACGCCGTAAGTGGGTATCCCGGCCAATCGAAACGTAGCTCCGTCGGTGGCATACGACGACTGCGTCGGTACAACGCGCGCACCTGGGTGGGTAGCTTGTATCGCACGATTGACCGCTGCCATCACGTCAGGCCGCAGCGGTGAGGGTGGCGCCATCTCAATGGCCGGACCATCTTCTACTTCAACATGTGATCCGACGATTGATTGCAGTTGTTCATGAACAGACTGCATGGAGTCGCCGGGAAAAATGCGGCAACTGATCGTGGCGTTGGCGCTTTGAGGCAGCGCGTTCACCGCGTGACCCGCGGTCAGCATTGTCGCGACACAGGTCGTCCGAACACGGCCAATAAAGGTGGAGTCTGCCGACAGTCGATCTGACGCCTTCCGATCTAGGGGGTTGGCGGCGTAAGCTTTCATCGCGGCTCCTAGGTCGCCGGATGTCGAGGCGGCCGTT
>CAIKZV010000144.1 GCA_903831925.1 uncultured Burkholderiales bacterium | reverse complement strand
CGTGCCGCCCGCGATGGTGGTGGTCTGAATCGTGCTGAAGGGCACAGGAAAGCCTTCATCGCGCGGCTCTTCCCGCACAAAGCGCGCGGCCACCTCGCGCATGAAGACGATGAGTTGCGCTGCGTACTCCACCGCATTGACACCATGCGTGGGCATCGCGGAATGAGCTTCTCGTCCCCGGAAGCAGCAGCGCAGTCGCCACGTGCCCTTATGCGAGACGACCGGTTGCATCAGGGTCGGCTCACCCACGATGCAAGCCGCAGGCTGAATGCCCGCTTCCTGCAGATCCTTGATGAGCTCATGCACACCGAAGCACCCGACCTCTTCGTCATACGAGAATGCAAAGTGGACCGCGCTTGGCAGATTAGCCTGCAGGATGGCAGGTGCTGCAGCCAGCGCGCTCGCAATATAGCCCTTCATGTCGGCCGTGCCGCGTCCAAAGAGCTTGCCATCACGCTCAGTCACCTTGAACGGATCGCTGTGCCAGTCCTGGCCGTCGACTGGCACGACGTCGGTATGCCCTGACAGTACGATGCCTGGCGCCCTGCCATCGCCCAGCGTGGCAAACAGATTGGCCTTGCGTCGATCGGCGTCCCAGCTCAGGCGCGAGACCACTCCCAGCCGTGCGAGTTCATCGCGAACCCATTCGATCAGCCCAAGGTTGGAATTGCGGCTGACAGTATCGAAGCCGACCAGGGTGTGCAGAATCTCGAGGGTTCGCGCACTGGGGCGCTCCGCCTGAATCGATGCAGCAGTGTCGCGGGAAGCGGAACCGGAAACAGTCTCGATCGGGGCCATAGCGCGTGTCGGATTGGGAGAGGATGGTCTGACGAGCTTACCGCAGCCTGATCAGCGACAACACGGCACAACGACATCGGCCTGGTTGCATCGCTGGAATCCTAAAACTTCGGCGACGAGCCTTTGCTTTGCTCAGCCTCGATCCTGGCGATCACATTCGCTCGCCCCGAGTGAAACTGCTTCGGCTCGAGAACGAATTTGAGGGAGTAGTTGCCCGGGCATGAAAACATGTCGTTAAGGCGTTCCAGCCGCGCAGCGCCCGGTGGCGTCTGCTCATGGCTGACGGTCATGCGGTCTTCAAGGTGATGACGGTGATAGACCAGACGCTCATCGTCGGATTGGGTCGGGCTGGGCTTGCCGAACTTGCGGATCACTGCATTGAATGACTCATCGACGTTGGCACTGGCACAGGTCTTGAGCTCAATCCGGGCGAGATAAAGCAGATTCACTGCGGGATGACTCTCAAAATAGTAACTGAAGCGAATCGACCAATTTTCCTGACGGTTCTCACACAAGAAGGTGAGCGCCACTGTGTCGTACTTGCTCGTATTTGCGCACTTCTTCGATATCACGTCGTAGGGTGAGTTGACGTTGAAGTCGCCTAGCAAGGCATACCGTGCCCTGGTGGTTTGCATCTGCAACACCTTGTCCTTGCGGTAACAGGTCTGCCCACCTTTACCGGACAATGGCATCACCAAGAAGCATTCGACCGGCAGCAACACGATGTCATCGACAAAGGCCTGCGACGCTGCCGGCACAATCGGCTGTGCCTGCCCAGCCCAGGCAAGCACCAGCGCAATGAATCCCGCGACAATCTGAAAACCGGTTTTTTTCCTCATCGCTTTTCCATTTCGACGATTGGCCATATTACCGATCGCCCGCAATAACCTCGGAAATCGGCGTGTCACCTCATCGCAGAGAATAGCCAGAAAGCGAAACCAGGCTCGCGCACAATAACGCCGTGAAAAATGTCCAACTCTGGGGGGAGTCGCTTCGATTGCTGATCGAACTGAGCGCGACCGCCGCCTTTGCACTGTCGGGAGTCCTTGAGGCGGCCCGAAAACGAATGGACGCGGTCGGGGTTTGCGCAGTCGGATTCCTGGCCGCATTCGGTGGCGGCACACTGCGCGACCTGCTCCTGGACCAACGACCGTTTTTCTGGGTCCGTCATGTCGAGGTGCTGTGGGGCGTCCTGGCACTGTGCGTGCTGGCAATGCTTTTCTTGCGCCGTCGCCACTTCGACGTCACTGAGCGCGCGATCCAGTGGCCCGATGCACTCGGCCTGGGACTGTTTGCAGCCACCGGCGTGGACCAGGCATTGCAATTGCAGATGCCAGCAGTTGTCGCGGTGCTGATGGGCGTCATTACCGGCGTGTTTGGCGGCGTCTTGCGAGACGTCGTCTGCAACGAGATTCCCAGCGCTTTCAAGGACCATCGGCCCTACGCGGTCTGCGCCTTCGCCGGAGGCTGGGTCTATGTCGGCATGCATCAGCTCGCCGCGCCAGCATGGCTTGCGCCGTTGGCCTGTGTCCTGGTGACCGCCGGTTTGAGGGCGTGGGCCATCTGGCGCAATCTGGAGCTGCCTGCCTGGCGCGTTTGACGCGCCGGCGACCACCGCTGCCGACCGATCTCAGGGCCTGCTGTGTGAGGTCGGAGCGCTCGTTGCTCGGGTATGCTGGGCTGATGCCTCTCGATCCTGAATTCGCCATGCGCACTGCGGCCAGCGATGTGCCGCGTGCCAACCGTGGCCAGCCTCGTCGCCTGCTGATCGCTGGTGCAGTCGGCCGCCTCGGGGATGCACTCCTCGCCGAGGCGCTGTCGCGCGGTGGCTACGATGAGGTGGTCGCGCTCGCCGATGGCGACGCGACGATGTCCCTCGGAGTCCGTGGACTGACGCTTGCCCCGGCTTCGATGCTGCCGCGACTCGACAGCGTCTGCATCGCACAAACCCTTGATCCGCAATCGCCCGATGCACGATCATTCCACGGGCGCGACGCCCCCTTCGCGATGGTCACCCGCGACTCGATGCTGCGCATCGCCGAGGCGGCCTGCGCGGCCGGCGCGCGTCGGCTGGTGTTGGTCGACCCACTGCCGGTCTGGCAGCAGCTCTCGCAATTACACCTGGGCCTGAGCAACGAGACCGAACTGCAGATCGCAGGCTTGCCATTTAACGGTGTGACCGTGCTGCGCCCGCTCGCGCAGGGCGGCCCTGTCGTTGGCAGCTGGTTGCAACGCATCGCGCATCTTTACCTGAGCCTGCAGTTTCTGATGGCACCGCGTTCGATGCCGACACTGACAACCGCTCAAGTCGCGCGGGTCGCAATCGACGCGCTGCGCACCGACGAGTCAGGGATCCGAGTGCTGGGCGTGGCGCAGATCGGCGATCTGCTGACAAAACGCGCTGACAAGCAGGCCAACACTGAGCCGGCTGCAATCGACCGGACCTGAGCACTGCCTGGCAGCGTCGCGCGTCGCGGCAGATCTCAAGCAGCCGTCTTGGCCAGCCAGGCCTTGACACCAGGATGCTCGGCGACGGCACGGTACAAGCGCATGAGCTTGGGACAGTGATCGAGCACGCTGCCCGGCACATGGTCGAGCGTACCGGCCGTCAGCCACCGCACCACCATATACAACTTGATATCGGCCACCTGAATCGACTGGCCGCTGACGAAGGGTCCTTCGCCCAACTGCTGCTCAACCTGACGGCCCCAGGTCGCGAGTTCATTCGCCGCCAGGGCTTCACGGGCAGCACGCTTCTGGTCAGGATCGGCAATGCGCAGTACTGGCGCAATCGCGTGACGCAGCTCCTCGGCGGCGCACATCAGCGCCTCATGGCGCGCGGCCTCAAAGGCGTCGAGCGGGTGCAGGCCATGCTGTCGACCGATGAACACGAGGATCGCGTTGGATTGCGCCAGCAGCGGCTTGCCTGGCATCTGCAAGACCGGCAATGCACCGAAGGGCACACTCGCTTTCAGGGCAGGCCAGTCGGCGGTCTTGATCCGCTCGTCATCGAAGTCAACGCCGGCGAGGTGCAGCGCGATGCGGCATTCCTCACCGCGGCTGCCGGCGAAATCGAAATAGGTCAGGCGGGGCTTGTTCATCGAGATCCTTAAGTGAGGGGTAATCGTTGCATGCCTAGGGTGGACTTGGATACAGCAGATGACTCGTCGCACGCCCTTGGGCATCGACCTTCACCAGCACCATGTCGCCCGAACCGATATCCGGACCAGCGTAGTCCCTGATGTTCACATGATGGGTCACCAGAATCAGGGCGTGATCGCCTTTGCTTTTCATGGTGCGTGCGATGAAGCGTGACAGCGCTGCGGTGGAGGCTCGCGCCTGTTGCGGCTGGTCGAAAAAGGAGGCAAGTGATGGCTCAATATCGACACTGCCCATTTCTAGCGCTTTCGCGGTATCGCGGCAGCGACACCAGTTGCTTGAATAAACCTGCGCTTTGTCCACGCCCTGGCGTTTGAGCCAGGCACCGGTGCGTATCGCCTGAGCAAGACCTTGAGCATCGAGATTGCGCTGAGTAGCGCAATCGTCGAGTCGATAACCGACCGGGTCGCCAACACCCGGAGCGTAGGCATGTCGCATCAGCAGCAGGTAGCCAGGCGAGCGCAACTTGCCGGCGAGCTCGCTTGCCCCGTCACTGGCCTGTGCGCCCAGGCTGCAAAAAAGAATGAACCAGGACAGAATCAGACGAAAGGACATGTTTAAGACGCTGCGACTCGGCATCAGGAAACCTCAAAAGTGCACGGATTTTCACGCACCCCGTTCGCGCGCGCTGTTTACGCCTGAAATGATCCGGGTTTCCCGAGCTGCCACTTCCGCTTTAGAGTGGCGGGCAAACTCAAGGAGGACACCATGAAAATTGAAGGCGGCTGTTACTGTCATGCAATCCGCTACGAGGCCGTGGGAGAACCCCTGGCATCGCTGCAGTGTCACTGCCGTGAATGCCAGTACATCACTGGCGGCAATCCTAACGTGATCATGGTGATGCCGGAGGCCGGCTTTCGTTTCACGAAAGGGATGCCCAGCAGTTTCGCGCGCAGCGACATCGAGCATGCGGTCACGCGGCTGTTCTGCCCCACCTGCGGCACCGCCCTTGGCACCCGCTCACCGAAACGCCCTGGCGCGATCATCCTGAAGGTCGGAACCTTCGATGACCCATCAATATTCAAGGCAAAGGCGGCGATCTTCACCATCGACAAGCAAGCCTTTCACCACATCCCGCCGGATCTGCCTGCATTCGAGCGGCGACCCGGCTGAGGTTCGGACGGGCCGCCAGTGCCTCGTCTGACCACATCGCAGCAATGCGGTTAGACGCGTGCAGACAGTGCATTGAGCAGACGAAAGACCACCGCATCGTCAAGGTCCGCCCAGCCCTGCTCAATCACACGCGCAAACACCTCGCTTGTGGCAGCACCCAGTGGCCCTTCAAATCCTGCGTCTCGCCCAGCCTGCACCGCGAGCGCAGTGTCCTTGCGCAGCAAGGTAGCGTGGGCACGCGGTGCGTAGTCGTTGTCAATCGCACGGCGCATCCGGTCTGAACCGATCCAGCTCTGGCCGCTGGACTGCTCGATCACATCGAGCACCGTTCCAAGGTCCATGTCCATGCGCTGTGCCATCGCGAGTGCCTCGGCGGCACCCACCAGATTGATTCCTGCGAGCAGATTGTTGACCAGCTTCATCTTTGCGCCGTTGCCCGGGCGATCTCCCAGGTGAAAGACGCGATTGGACAGCGCACTGATCAGTTCGCAGTGCGACGCGCGCACCGAATCGGCACAGGCGACCATCAGACTCATCGTACCGTCGGCAGCTCGCAGCGGCCCGCCCGACATCGGCGCGTCAATGGTCGATGCGCCAGTCTGCGACAGCCGCTGCGCAAATCGCTCAACATCCCCGGGCGCAATCGTCGGGCACAGCATCACGGTATGGCCGGCCAAACCGCCTGGCCGCGCGTGCACGCCACGCTCGCCCCACAGCACGTCGTCGCACTGCGATGCGTCGACCACACACACGATCGTGATCGGTACATCTGCCGCCGCAGCAGCGGCATCTGCGCAGGCGATCGCACCACGATGCCGCAAGGTTTCAAGCTTCGTGAGGTCGAGGTCGTGAACCTGCACCTGCCAACCACAGGCGAGCAGGTTCGACGCCATGCCGCCACCCATATTGCCGGTGCCGACGATACCGACCCGGCGACTGTTGGGTGCAAGGGGGCTGAGCGCTGTGTCCATGATTGGCGAGTGTCGTGAGCGAGCGTTAATCGGCTTGAAGCCAGGCTCAGGCCTGGGCGATTTCAGGCTCCGGCAGGTCAGCAACGAGCAATGTCCCGGTCAGAGACTCTGTCATCACCACTGAGTCGCGTCCCGGCCAGCAGGCCACATTGGTGACGGCTGCACGCGGCCACGGGCTGCAGAGCATATGGGTGACTTCGCCCAGCTCGTTGAGAATGAACACGCCGCCAAGGCTGGCATGCGCAACAAGCAGGCGACCATGCCGGTCGATGGCCAGTCCGTCGGGGCCAGCGGTACCGAAAAAGGTTTGCAGTGCGCCCACTTTCGTGACCGACCCGTCAGCCTGGATCGGACCGCGCCAGACCTGATTGGCGCGCGTCATGGCCACGAACAGCACACGCATGTCATCGCTGACCGCAAGCCCGTTCGGGCTCGGTGCGTTTGACAGCATCATGTCCAGGCGCCCGTCGGTGCCCAGACGGTAGACGCGACCACTGGGATCGTGCAGTCCGGTCTGGCCCTGATCGGTGAAGTACAGCCGACCAAGTCTGTCGAACACCAGATCGTTGACGCCTTTGAAGGATTCGGTGTTCCGGTGATTCAGGACAGTTTCCATGCGTCCTGATGCAGGTTCGAAGCGCCTTATGCCAAAGCGATAGTCGGCCACCCACAGGCTGCCGTCTGCATGCATGGCCAAACCATTGGGCCAGCCGGCGTCTTCGTGAACACAGGTCCAGGACAGATCAGTACCGATACGAAGCAGGCGTCCATGCGGGATGTCGACCACATACAGGTTGCCGGCTGCGTCAAAACACGGCCCCTCGAGAAAACTGTCGACGGTATGACCAGGCCGGTTCGCAGTAGCCCATTCCGAAGGCTGGGGTCTGCGCAAAGCGTCCGGCAGGCGGGTCAGCTCGCGGGCGAGAATTCGAATCACAGGGCGTCCAGTCAGGTTCATCATGGTGTCTTTCCGCAATCTCAGGCCTTGAGTGCAGCAATGATCCGGTCGACCGATTGATCGGTGTTTTCCACGTCGGTTTGCACTGTCACGTCATAGACCAAGGGATGTGTGTGGCACAGTTCATCGCTTCTTCGCGCAAGCCCGAGCGGTCTTCCCTCAACCTTTCCATCGCCTCGAAACGCTTCACGTCGTTCGAGCTCGGCCACTGAACAGTGAACCCCAACGGTGAAGATGCGGGCTCGGCTTTGATGCAGCACCGCGATCACATCGTCGTACCACTCAGCGTCCTGAATGAAGTGGTCGATGATCAGATTGCTGCCAAGTTGCAGATGCGCGCCCCAACTGCGATGCACGCCCTTGAGCAGGCGCTGGCCGTGCGGGTTGAGCACGAGGCGAAGCCGCGGGCTGCCACCGTGCTTGCCCTCGGCATGACTCTCGTCGACATATTCCCAGGCCGCACGACCATCATGCGGCGCGCGAGACGACAGTCTGCTCAGGTCTGAACCCTGCAGCGCAACATAGCTGATGGGAAACAGCTTGTCCGAAATCAGCACGACCAGATCGTCAAAGGCCACGCGTGCAAACGCCGCCTCAGGATCGCCGTCTGCCAGATCGGTCAGCCGATTGTGCAAGACCCGACACAGCGTGGATTTGCCGGATGAACTCGGTCCGTTGACCAGAATCGCAATCGGCGGCGCGCGATGTTCATGACTCGATGCTGTTGTCATCCTTGTTTATCCCTCATGTGAAGGCCAGCGAGGGCGGGATCACGCAGGCGTGCCCGTTCATCGTCAACTTCTTATGGTAATCCCGCCGACAGAGTCTGATGCTGACCGACTTAGCCCATGACGAATTCCGTGACAAATGTCATGTCGGATTTCTTTACACACGCTGCGTGGTGCGCCCACTCGCAAACAGAGCGAAAGGCTCCATTCGAACGATTTTCGGGCGGTTCAAGACAGCCTTGCGCAAAAGCGTGACTTAAGTCACGTCGGAAAACTTGACAGAGTTCGCAAAACGTTTGTGCCGAAAATCACGGCTCTCCAGCACTGGAGCCACTCTCGGGCAGGTGGCACGGAACTTGATAGATCAAAGGGAGAAATGAATGCACCGGATGCCGGTGCGACGAACAACCCACATTCACTTAGGAAGCAGCATGGAAGGCAGTTCAAGAATCAGCGCTCGAGTTCTTAGCTTCATGACCCGCCCTAAGCAAGCGGTCAGTGCGTTTGCTTTGCTGGCTACAGTCGCTGTTGGCCTGTTGTCCGCAACGCCAGCTGCTGCGGGCCCGATATCCATCAAGGTTGATTTCAACAATTACCTCACCGGTTCGCCAACGACATCGAACAGCCCGACGCAATCCGGATGGGATGCCCTGAATGTGGGAAATCGCTACGATTGTTCGTGCGGCGATCAGAGCATCACGCTGACCAATGGTGGCGGTGCGACATTGGGCTATAACGGCTATACCTCGGATTCACGCGATCGCGGCACCTCGGGATATGCCTATCCGACCGGCTACTCGGATCTGATGCGCGATTTCCACTTGATCGCCGTGCCGCTTGAAATGCGCAATCTTCAGATCGGCATTTACGATCTGACGCTCTATTCGGGGGATGCGCAGTACTCAGGAGCGTCGGATCTCTACATCTCAGTTCTGAGTGCGGTGGCCGGATCGGAACTGTCGAAAACTGAAGTGATATTGCCGGATCTCACATCAAGCACCAGCAACATCAATACGGTTCGTGTCACCACGCGAATCGACGTCACTGCTTTCGGTCAGGTGCTGAAGATCTATGCCAAGGTCCCTACGAGCA
Source organism: uncultured Burkholderiales bacterium (assembly GCA_903831925.1). Lineage (GTDB taxonomy): Bacteria > Pseudomonadota > Gammaproteobacteria > Burkholderiales > Burkholderiaceae_E > UBA4615. Next base: position 2,457 of record CAIKZV010000144.1, on the reverse strand, counting down.
CAACCAATCCGGTCTCCGGGTTGGAACTGACGAGTGTGACCGTTCCCACCCCAGCCACGATCGCCCTGCTCGCCCTCGGCTTAGTCGGCATCGGCGCAGCTCGTCGCAAACAAGCCTGACAAGTCTTTTGCCGACACAAATATCAATTCGGTTTTTTTACGTAAGGAGAGCAGCATGAACAAACTGATCGTTCTGGCAGTACTGGGCTTTAGCAGCATGTCGGCGATAGCCGCACCCCCTATCAATGTCCCCGCCCCTGACACCCTGCCGTTGATCGCCATCGGCGCCATCGGCGGGCTGGTGGCCTGGGCAGCAAAACGCAACAAGAAGAAGTGACGCAGTTTCATGCGCAAAAAAAGCCCGCTCTGGCGGGCCTTTTTTGCTTGAATCCATCCTGCATCCAACCCAGCCAGCGCCCGACTGAACTGAGCGCCTGCCTCGCAACGTGAAATCAGAACTGCACTTTCACGCCAACATTCACACTGCCCAGAGCCTGGCCGCTTCTGACCTCACCCGTGATTCCCGCAAAAGCGAAGGCGTTTTCTCGAAACTTCACCGTACCGTAGAGATCGGCCTGCACGAAGGTCTGACCGACGTCTGCGACCTGAACAACCGTTCCGTAGCTGGCGAGGGTTGCCGAGAGACTGGGGTTGATCAGCGCGTTGGTATCAGCACCGACCGCCAGATTGACTCGATAGGTGTACTGCTCAGCCATCGAATCCTTATTCCTGGATCCTAATGCCAGGCCAATAAGCCCTCTCGTTCCATTGCCGCTATATCGGTTGATGCTCAGTGCTGCGGCACTTGACTCACCCTCGCCAAACGATGACTGCTTCACCATCTGCCAGGTTGCGCGGGCGTAGGGGCTGATGGAGACATCGTCAGTATCAAACGGTCTGCTGATGCCGGCACTCAACAGGACGTCGTTGCCTTTGATGCCCTGGGCTTTCAGGCTATTGGCCGAACTTGCGTCGTTACGGGTGGCATTGGTTGAACTCACGCCAAGGCTTGCCATGCCATCCAGAACGTAGGCCTGCATCACGGGCAGATTGCCGTAGATGAAGATCGAACCCTGATCCACTGTACCGGTACCAGAGTTCATCGACACACCGGTGTTCGATAAGGAAAAGCCCGCGCCGGCTTTGAAGTCGTTCTCGTTATACAGATCTGCACCGAAGACTGCCTGATACAGCTTGCTGTGATAACCACTGGCGTTTGAATCAGACGACCTGTTGCCATACTGATAGGCCATTGCACCCCAGACGCTGTTGACGGTGGTTGCAAAAGCATTCCGGGCTGGACCCACTGCCGGGTTGTTGCTGATGCTTGTACTGGACATACCGGTACCGGGCTGGCCGGAACTGATGGGAATACCTGAATGCGAGATGCGCGCAAGGACTGCGCTTTGTACCCGCTGACTGGATTGAGGGATGACCGCGAGGGTGTCGGCGTAAATTTCACCTGACAAGCCTTGCGCAAAGCCTGCCAAAGACGAAGCCGACTGGGTCGCGGTGGCGTACATCAAGCCAGTTTGTTGACCCGTGGCAGTACCAGCCATTTGTGCCGCACTCAACTTGTCCAGTACTGCGGCCACCGATTGTGTGTTGCTGCTGGTGTTAGCCAATGTCGTCGTGTAAGACGATGGCGTCACAGCCAAATCAAGGCTGTTACTGCCGCCATAGTTGTAGAAGGGCAGAAATTGCGTCCCAGCGGCCAAACCAGTTGGCTGCGTGATCCCGGAAAACGCGCCCGAAATACCTCCAGTGGCGGTTGCAATCCTGAAAATATTGCCTAAGCCTGGTGTGTAGGCAGCACTGCCGTAGCCCGCCTCTGTCGCGTCAAACAGGTTCTGAAGCTTAGGGACTAAGGTCGAGCCCGGGTTGATCAGAAGTTGACCATCAAGCTTAAGGTACGCGTAATACCCTGCGGAACCTGCAGGTGAGGTGCTGCTGGCTTGTGTCGACCCGGCAATATCCTGCTGATAAACAGAGCCAGAATCAAGCGTGAGGTTCTTGTTGATCGCAAGATAGCCTGGCGAGTTACCGGGTTTGAGGCGACCACTGACCAGCACGTTGCCCGAGATCGTGCCGGTGCCCATCAGGGTTGCGGCGGTGTTCACCATAATGTCGCCTGTGCCCATGGGCGATGCCCCGGCAACCGATAGCGTGCCGCTTGCGATCGTCGTGCCACCGCTGTAGGTGTTGGCGCCGGTGAGCATCAAGGTGCCAGCGCCTTGTTTGGTCAAGACGCCTGTGCCGGACATCGCGCCAGAGTAGGTACCCGTGCCTGATTGATCGAATACCACCGTGCTGTGGTTGGTGATCGAGCCTTGCAGGCTCGTCGTATCACCTTGCAGGATTCCTGACGAAACGATCGTGCCACCACTGTAGGTGTTGGCGCCGGTGAGCAGCAAGGTGCCAGCGCCTTGCTTGGTCAAGACGCCTGTGCCGGAGATCG
>CAIKZV010000143.1 GCA_903831925.1 uncultured Burkholderiales bacterium | reverse complement strand
ATCGAGGCCCTGGGCGCCGCGTGTTATCACGCGGCGCCTTTTCCATTTTTTCCGATACCCGTTCTGACCACATGTCCACAACGCCACAGCATGTCACCACAGCAATTGGCCAGGCCACTTCCAAGAGCCACGGCCATCGGTTCGCCAACTGGATGCGCGAACCTCTGCTGCATTTCATACTTCTCGGAATCCTCTTGTTCGCGGCCGATCACGTCCTTTTCGCGCGCGGGGACGATCCCCGCACTATCACCATTGGAGCGCAGGTCGACCAGGAGGCGAAGCAAACATTCAGGGCCGCGCGCGGCCGCGACCCGAACGCCGAGGAACTGACCGCGCTGCGCAAGGTCTGGCTCGACAACGAGGTGTTGTACCGCGAAGGACTTGCCCTGCAGGTCGACAAGGGCGACACCGGTATCCGCGAGCGTGTGATCTTCAAAGCCCTGAGCATCGTCGATGCGAACTTGCAGCGGCCTGCACTAGACGACAAGGTCTTGCGCGACTGGTTTGAAAAACGCCGCAGCAAGTATGACGAACCAGTGCGATTTGACTTCCAGGAAGCGTTGCTGGCGGATGACAACACGCAGGCCGCAGCGCAAGCATTCGCAATGGCGTTGAACGCAGGCAACCCGGGTGACGCCAAGGCGGGCCTGCGCGTATTCAAGGGCCGACCCAAGGCCAATGTGCTGCAAAGCTACGGTGCCGAATTCGCCAAGGCACTGGAAGAATCGCCGCCCGGAGAATGGCGCGCCCAGATGACACGGGATGGCTGGCGGGTGATCCAGCTCACGGCGCTCACGCCTGGCAAACCGGCGGTGTTCGAAAACCTGCACGGCGTCGTGTTTCAGGACTGGACGGACGCCGTGATGGCCGAGCAACGCAGCGCCGCGGTCGATGCACTGGCCAAGAAGTACACGCTTCGCGTCGAAGGTGAGGCGAAATGACACGGCTTTTGCGTGTGTTCCTGACCCTGGTCGTCGCCGCGCTGGCCCAGACGGCCGGCGCCCATGAAATGAGCATGGCCGAGATGCAGTTGCGCGAAGTGGCGCCGGGCCAGTTTCTGATGCAGTGGGGCGCGGGGGAGAAAGGCAGTCCGCGGGACGTCCTGACACCCGTCTGGCCGGACGGCTGCAACGCCGTCGACAGCGTCCTGCGGTGCGGACCGGCCGGCCTGACCGGGTCCGTCTCGATGCAAGGCGTGGGTAAGACCTATTCCGCGGCCATGATCAAAGTCTTCTGGCAGGACGGTCAGACGCGTGTCTACACCTTGACCGCTGGTCAGCCGACGGTGCATCTGTATGGCTCGGCCGAAGACAAGCGTGCCATGGGCGAGATCGCGCTTGCCTACATCGTGCTGGGATTCGAGCACATCATGGGTGGCTTCGATCACCTGCTGTTCGTCTTGGGCTTGCTGTTCCTGGTCGGGTTCCGGCGTCAACTGGTCTGGACCATCTCGGCCTTCACGGTCGCCCACAGCCTTTCGCTGGCCAGCGTTGCGCTGGGTTGGTTGACACTGCGCCCAACACCGGTCGAGGCGTGTATTGCCTTGTCCATTGTGCTGGTGGCGTCCGAAGCGCTCGGACACCGAAAGACGCTGGCCCGGCAATGGCCGGCGCTGGTGGCGTTCCTCTTCGGCCTGGTTCACGGCATGGGTTTTGCCGGCGCACTCAAGGAGATCGGCCTGCCGGAAAACCATATGCTGGTGGCGCTGCTGACGTTCAATCTGGGCGTCGAAATCGGCCAGCTGGCGGCCGTGTTGGCTGCATGGTTGGTGACTCGAATGCTGACCGCGCTCTGGCCGCAGGTCATCCGGCTGCGCACCCCTATCCTTTACGGCGTGGGTTCGATGGGCGCCTACTGGACGGTCTTGCGCGTGTCTGCGCTGGCGGGCAACTGAAAGACTGGCGGGAGCCGGGCAAGCCAAAGCGATTGATCAGTTGCCCGACTTCTCCAGTTCGCCAAGCACCTGCCCGGCTTCCGGTCGAGCCGGCTGCAAGCGGGCCAGCTCTGCGAGCAAGGCCTTTGCCGACGGTGCATCGATCCGGCCGAGCACGGTCGCCATCTGCAGCAAGGGCTCGTATGCCGGTTGGAAATCGGGGCTGATGTCCAATACCGACAATAACGGTTCGCGCAATTGCGCCAGCATGCGGCGCACGTCGGGCGACCGGCGGATATCGCGACCAACCTCGATGTAGCGCGTGCGCGCCGACCAATAGGCGGCCATGCGTGTCTGCTCCTGCGCACCCGAACCGGCGACGAGCACATCGGCCGGCGTGATCGACAATTCCCGCAGCAATGCGACCAGCCGGTCGCGCGGGCGGGAATCGGGTGCGTAGGTGACACGCGGCGCCAGGTATGCCACCACCGGCCGATCGTCGGTATTTGCGCGCGTGGCACCAGCGAAGTGCGCAAGGGATGGTGGGCCTGCGATGAAGCTGCCCAGGACCGCGAATTCATCGGACAAACCAAACGCAGTCGGGGACGGCGACCAGTCGGCAGCCCTGGTACGGCCGCGGACCTCATCGATATCGAAATTCCGTCCGTCAGCGCGTCCGACCAGTCCGACAACCGGTGTGTCCAGGCTGTTCGTGGCCATCATGGCCCAGGCGCCCGGGTAGACCGTGAGGAACGACTGCACAATGGCCCGCATCGTGGGCAAGTCCAGCTGGTGCAAGGGCAACCACTGGACAAACAGTCCACCCTGCGCCAGCCGCTGGCGCACCGCCTGGAAATGCTCGACGGTATAGAGGGCGCCGGACCCACTTCGCGCCGGATGAAAGTTGTCGGACACGATGACGTCGTATTGCTGTGACGAGGCCCGTACAAAGCGCCGCGCATCAGCGGCGATCAGATGCACCCGCGGCGGCGACGCCTTCTCCGTCAGGCCGCGCGTGAACAGCCCGGATGCAGAGATGACGTCGGGCAGCAGTTCAACGGCATCAACCTGCAAGCCGGGCTGCGCCGTGGCAGCCATCGCGGTGACACCGGTGCCAAGGCCCAGAAACAAGGCGCGCTCAGGCACCGGATGCAGCAGCAGCGGCAATACCGCCTGACGGGCATCGGCAAAGTAGGAATTGCTGCTGCCTTCCTGCTGCCGGTTGTCGATGCGAAGACGCTTGACGCCCTGGGCGTCTTCAACAACGCTGACCGCCGCCATCGCACCTTCCTGATAGCTGACGATTTGGCCACCCTCGGGCACATCGACAAAAACCAACGGCGGCGCCCAGACCATCAGTGCCGCCGTCGCGGCGGCCGGCAACCAGAGCATCGGGGTGCTCCGCACGTCTGGCACGATGAGTGCCAGATAAGCAGCCGCGACGATCAGCAAAGCGAACTTGGGGCCAAGTGCGGGGACGAGCAACACGCCGAACAACCAGGGTGCGGCTGCGGCACCGATCGTATTGAACGCGAGTGCGCGACCCATCGGCACACCGGCGCAACGCGCCTGCGTGCTCAGGTGGCTGAACAATGCGCCCATCACCAAGGTCGGCAATGCGAACGCGGCTAGCGCCATCGCCGCTTCGCCTGCAACTGCCGCAGCCATACCACCGTGCAGGGTCGCGCGCACCCAGGCGTGAAGGTCCTGCGCACCCCACAACGCGGTCGTTGCGAGCAAACTGCAAATGGACAAGGCGCACAGCAACCGGTTGCGCATGCGGTCAGGGGCCGCTGAGTCGGCCAGCCAGCGCTGGTACACCGCAGCGCCGATGGCAGTGCCCGCCAGGTAAACCGCCAGCAGCATGGCAAAGGTATAGACCGTGTTTTCGGCGACCTGGCTGATCACACGAACCACCAGGACCTCGTAACCGATGCCGAGCAGTCCCGTCATCACCAGCAGCAGGATCAATCTGCGGGCACCGGCCTCGGATCCGCCGCGGTCTGCGGCAGGGCCCGTCTCGGTGGCATCAAAACGCAGACCCAGCGCCAGCACAGCGCAGCCCACGTTGAGCGCGGCGCACACCAGCGTAGTCCGGACCAAGCCCAGCTCAGGCACCAGGAAGAACGCCGCAGCCAGCACACCGAACATCGCGCCCAGCGTGTTGCTCGCGTACACCAGTGCGATCGAGTGGCCATCGCGGCGCATGCGCGCGACCACGCGCTCCATGGCCGGCAAGGTTGCGCCCATCGCGGCGGTGGCCGGCAGCAAAAGCACAAAAGTTCCGACAAACGCGGTGGCCCACTGCCAGGATGGGTCCGGTTCGGGTCCCGCAATGGAGACCAGCCACTGGCCCAGCGGCGCCATCAACAGCGCCAGCGCAATGCTCCAAACGGCAATGACCAGTTCACAGGCCACATACCAGCGTATCGCGTGGCGGCTGTTGGCAAGCCGGGTTCCGAGTACCCACGCGCCTAATGCCAGGCCACCGAAGAAAGCGGCCACGACCGCCAGAACAGCCGCGACTTCGTGGCCAAGCCAGATCGCACATTGCTGGGTCCAGACGATCTGGTAGGCCAGCGCGGCGAAACCCGAAGCCCCCATCAGGAGCATGGCCAGAACCTGCGATGCGCGCGTGGTTTGTGCCGGTTGGACAGGGGTGAAAAAGTGCGTGAGTGACATCCGCCGACGGTAACAGTGCGTTGCGTCAGTTTGACGAATAGGGGGCCCGATCCATGCAGAGCTTAGGGCCATGACGGGCAGCCGCCTTTCGCCCTTAATTATTCGATAACGAACTCGGTGCGCACGAGCTGCGCATGGCTCCACAGCAAGGTGATCGCAAGCAGGCGCGTTGTTCCCTTCTGGCCGTTGACCCGGAACCGGCACTCCAGCCGGACGTCTCCGTCTTCCCCGGACGAGGCAAGCTTGCTCCCGTCATCACATTCCAGTGGTGCTCCGTCGAGAGTGGCCTTCAACGATGCCGATGTGTCGTCGTGGCTGCCTCCGAAATCGGCTCTGAGGCGGTACAGCTGCGACGCCCCGCTCGCGACCAGCGGACAGGTGAAGTCGATGAGGTCTCCGCCTTCCGTCTTCGCAGCACAGGTCAAGACGGTTTCAGCCGCATGGGCATCCGAAGTCCAGGCAAGACCCCAAGCCGCCGTACAAAGTACAGCTGCTGCAATGACCGGTTGGATCATGGTATTTCTCGTGTTGCGCATACGCACCCTTGCACCCCTTGTTTTTAGTCAATGCGGTGAATCGCCTTGATCGCAACTGCATGGGTCACAGATGGATGTGCCGACCGCATCGCGCGCCGCCATCGTGATCGAGCAATTCAGCCGTTGAACTGAATTCCATAACCCCAGGACTCGAGCCGGGAGGGAATCGCGTTGAACGACAGCGTGATGCGGCGCGCGCCCTGATTGGGGGGCACGGCATGCATCAAATAACTCGGAAACAGCACCATGTCACCGGGCGCCGGCGCCGGACTGACCCACTTGTCGGCACTGTAGGGTCCGGGCGAGGTTCCCGCATGTTCGTTCTTGAACGCGAAGTCGGTACCGCCAGGCGATTTCATGAACACGGTCTGCGACTGCGGGTGCGTGGGCGTGAGGTAGACCACACCGGAGATGAAACTGTTGGCATGGTTGTGCATCGCCTGACGCCCCCCTTCGTCCAGCACGTTGACCCACATCTCCTTGATGGCCCAGGGCATCTTTTCGCCAAACATCAAGGCGCCGAACCCCGTCAGTTTCGGCGTGATCCGTGTCGCTGCGTCGGTGAACAACTCGCTATCGCCCGGGCGCAACATCTCGGTATGCGTCAGGCTCTGCGAGGAACTGTTGTTGAAGACTGCCAACGCGCTGAAATGCGCGACCAACGCTTCGACCAGCCTCTTGTCCAGTGTGGCAGGCGCGCGCAGGAACGGAATGGGAAAGAGACCGATGACTTCGTCCATGGCGCTTGGGTAGTTTGCTGAGGCCGGAAACCTAACAAGTTAATGGGACAGTGGCGTGACTGCAGAACTGATCCGCGCGGATCGCTACGAAGCATAATCGGCGGGCGCACTAAAGCGACGCCGTGAGTTTTTGTGTCGCCAGATGCGTCGCTAGACTAACAACTTAGTTTTTAAGCACCTGATCCTAAAAAGGTTTTTCAGTCAATGCAGATAGCCACCTGGAACGTCAACTCCCTGAAGATCCGCCTGCCCCAGGTCCTGACCTGGCTGCAAGCCAATCCGGTCGACATCCTGTGCCTGCAGGAGACCAAGCTGACCGACGAGCGCTTTCCTGCGCTCGAACTGGCCGCCGCCGGCTACACCTCGATTTATTCGGGTCAACCGACCTACAACGGCGTGGCGATCCTGTGGCGCGCCGATCGCGGCTGGGAGCCGAGCCAGACCGTGATCGGGAATCCGCATTTCCCCGACGAACAGAAGCGTCTGATCAGCGCCGAATTTGATGGCGTACGAGTGGTCTGCGCCTACGTGCCCAACGGGCAGGCAGTGGGCAGCGACAAATACGACTACAAGCTGCGCTGGCTCGATGCGCTGCTTGTCTGGCTTGGCGAATCGCTCACCACACAGCCCCGACTGGTGGTGGCAGGCGACTACAACATCGCGCCTGAAGACCGTGATGTGCACGATCCGGCAGCCTGGGCCGATCAGGTGCTTTGCTCGATCCCCGAACGCGATCGGCTGCGCCAGTTGATGGCTCTGGGGCTGAGCGACGCCTTCAGGCTTTTTGATCAGCCCGACAAGACCTTCAGCTGGTGGGACTACAGGCAGCTCGGCTTCCAGAAAAACCGTGGTCTGCGCATCGATCATCTGCTGGTGAGCGACGCACTCAAGTCATCGGCCACCGCCTGCCACATCGACCGCGCGCCCCGGAAATGGCAGCAGCCGTCGGATCACGCGCCGGTGATCCTTGAACTGGACACCAGCCGCGCGACTTAGTCGTGGTCAGATATTCATCATCGCCAGCGCACCCAGCACGACACCCACAGCGGCCACGCCATAGACACCGCCAAGCAGCCATGTTCGCCGGGTCAGCAAGGCGATCGCGGCGAGTGCGATCGACACCTGAAGGACGGTGGTCGCCTGAGCCCAACGGTGATGCACATGCAGGGCATGGTCGCTGTCGTGATCCCATTTGAGTGACTCGGCCTCGAGCCGTTCGGCATCCTGCTTGATCACTGCCTTCTCGTCGCTATAGCGCTTGACCTGCGCCCGGTGCTCATCCTGGCGAGCCGCAGGCGCAAGTTCCACCGCGAGCTCAGCGAGATTCTGCTTGCTGCTCTTAGCCTGGTAGAAATTCCATTGATTGGAGGCCTCGGTCTTCTTGATCGCCGCGTTGTTCTTGAAGAGCATCGACTCGGCCTGAGTCAGGCCCGACTGATACGAGAAGATCGCACCGATCGTGGCAATCAGCGCAGTGGTCACCGCGATGCGACCCGACATGCGGTCATTGGCGCCGTGCTCGGCTGCGTGTTCGATCTCATGGTCGTGAGGACCATGAACATGAAACTGATTCCCTGACATGAGCGTCCTTCAGTGGTTTAAAGACTGAATTGGAGCACATCCGATCAACGGCGCGATGACGGGAGCCCGCGCAGGCATGCGGACCCGCAACGCACGGGCTGTCATCGACGTTCAGTCGTCGTCTTCGAGTCGCAGATCCTGGATCTTTCGGGTGATGGTATTGCGACCGATACCAAGCCGCAGCGCCGCATCGATGCGACGCCCGCGGGTATGGCGCAGGGCGGTCTTGATGATCGTCGACTCGAAGACTCGGGTCAGCTGATCCATCACCTCCGAGCTACTCGGAGGCTCGCCACCGCGGGCGGACTGCGCCGACAGAATCTGCAGCACTTCGGTCTCGAGCAGCCCAGCCCAGTTGGGCCGCACTGGCTGAACCACGGCGGCGCTCGCGGGTGCAAAGGCCGACTGGCCCCCGATCCACTCGCGAGCAGGCGACCGTGCCTCAAAGGAGGCGCCTGCCACCGGCGCCGCGAAAGCGTCGTTCGCGTCCGGCTCGCGCGCCCTATCCGGTTCAGCCCATCCGACAGGCTCAGCCGACGTTCCGGTCATCGCCCGCTTGACCACCCCTTGAACAGGCAGGTCGCTGCCCAAAGGCAAGGAAGCCGGGGCGAGCCAGGCGGCGGGAACTGAGGCCGGCATCGCAATCGGACTGCCATTCGAAAATGCCGCAGGCGATGACGGCGAGACCGCCGAAATCACTTCGGGTGGCAAGTCCTTGAACTCGACGGTTTGCGCAGGCGCCATCACCGTCAGCCAGTGGCAGACATTCTCGAGCTGCCTGACATTGCCCGGCCATGAAAAAGCCGACGGGCTGGCAAGCGCCTCGTCTGACAGACGCTTGGGATCGACGCCCAATTCGCGCGCGCTGCGGGCGAGGAAATGGCGCGCCAGCAGCGGCACGTCCTGGGCACGTTCGCGCAGCGGCGGCAGTCGCAGACGGATGACGTTCAGCCGGTGGAACAGGTCTTCACGAAACAGACCCAGACGCACCCGCTCCTCGAGATTCTGGTGAGTCGCAGCGATCACCCGCACGCTTGCCTTCAGCGGCTGATGGCCACCGACCCGATAGAAGTGCCCATCGGACAGCACCCGCAAGAGCCGGGTCTGCAATTCGGCCGGCATATCGCCGATTTCGTCCAGAAAGAGCGTGCCTCCTTCGGCTTGTTCGAAGCGGCCGCGTCGCATCTGCTGCGCACCGGTAAAGGCACCCCGCTCGTGACCGAAAAGTTCGGACTCGAGCAGATCGCGCGGAATGGCCGCGGCATTGAGCGCAACAAAGGGCTGATTGGCGCGCGCGCTGTGACGGTGCAAGGCCTGTGCGATCAGTTCCTTGCCGCTGCCCGACTCGCCCGTGATCATGACGGTGACATTCGACTGCGACAGCCGCCCGATCGCCCTGAAGACCTCCTGCATCGCTGGCGCCTGACCGAGCATCTCGGGTGACTCGGGGATGAGCTCTTCGGCTGCCGCCTCGCGGTCGCTCTCGGCTACTGCCCGCCGGATCAGCTCGACCGCCTTGGGCAAATCGAAGGGCTTGGGCAGGTATTCGAAGGCCCCGCCCTGAAACGCTGAGACCGCGCTGTCGAGGTCGGAGAACGCGGTCATGATGATGACCGGCAGGCCCGGTCGACGCTGCTTGACCTGCTGCAGCAACTCGATGCCTGAGGCGCCCGGCATCCGGATATCGGACACAAGCACCTTGGGCTCGCCGGAGTCGAATGCGCTCAGGCACTCATTGGCCGACGCGAAGGCTCGAACATCGAAACCCTCACGCGACAGGGCTCGCTCGAGTACCCACCGAATCGACTGGTCATCGTCGACGATCCACACTTCGTTCATGCGTGACGTTTTCCGCGGCTGCGCGACTGCCAGAGGCCCTTTGAAACCGGTCAGGACAAAGGCAGAAGAATTCGGAAATCGGTATGACCCATGGTGCTTTCGCATTCGATCAGTCCGCCGTGCTGCTGCACGAAGGTCTGCGCGAGCGTCAACCCCAAGCCGCTACCGCCCTCACGACCCGAGACGAGCGGCAAGAAGATCCGATCACGGATTTCCTCTGGCACGCCCGGGCCATCGTCAATCACATGCAAGTCTAGTGCCAGGCGATAGCGGAGCTTGTCGATCGTGACCTGTCGGGCGATCCGGGTGGAGATGGTGATCTGCCCCTGACCACGCAAAGCCTGCGCGGCGTTGCGAACCAGGTTGAGCATCGCCTGGATGAGTTGCTCCTTGTCGCCACGGAAATCGGGCAGGCTGGCGTCGTAGTCGCGAACAATCTCAAGCCCCTGCGGATACTCGGCAGCGACCACCGAACGCACCCGCTCGAGCACTTCGTGAATATTGACGTCGCCCACAAGCCGGGGATGGCGGTGAGGCGCGAGCAGTCGATCGACCAGCGTCTGAAGACGGTCGGCCTCCTTGATGATCACCTGCGTGTATTCGCGCAGGCTCGAACCGGACACCTCGGTCTCGAGCAATTGCGCGGCACCACGGATGCCCCCCAGGGGGTTCTTGATTTCGT
>CAIKZV010000142.1 GCA_903831925.1 uncultured Burkholderiales bacterium | reverse complement strand
GGACACACTAATGCCAGGCTCCAAAGAGATACGGACCAAGATCAAGAGCGTGCAAAACACGCGCAAGATCACCAAGGCGATGGAAATGGTCGCCGCGTCCAAGATGCGCAAGGCGCAGGAGCGGATGCGGCGATCGCGCCCCTACGGCGACAAGGTGCGCAATATCGCTGCCCACCTGGCGCATGCCAATCCCGAATACCGGCATCCGTTTCTGGTCCGCCGCGAAACCGTCAAGGCGGCCGGCCTGGTGCTGGTCACCACCGACAAGGGACTGTGCGGTGGTCTGAACACCAACATCCTTCGCATGACCGTCCAGCGTCTGCGCGACCTCGAGAAATCCGGCGCCAAGGTGCAGGTCACCGCCATCGGCAACAAGGGCCTGGGCTTCATGCAGCGGATCGGCGCCAAGGTGGTGTCGCAGGCGGTTCATCTCGGCGATGCACCGCATCTCGACAAGCTCATCGGCCCGATCAAGCTGCAGCTCGATGCGTATGCCCGCGGTGAAATCGATGCGGTGTACATCGCCTTCACCCGCTTCATCAACACCATGAAGCAGGAAGCGGTGATCGAGCAGCTGCTGCCCCTTGATGCCAAGCATCTCGAAGAAACCAGCCGCGACTATTCCTGGGACTATGTCTACGAGCCCGATGCTCAGGCGGTCCTTGACGACCTGCTGCTGCGATATGTCGAGGCACTGGTCTATCAGGCGGTGGCCGAGAACATGGCTTCCGAGCAGTCTGCCCGCATGGTGGCCATGAAGTCGGCCTCCGACAATGCCAAGAAAGTGATCGGTGAACTGCAGCTGTCCTATAACAAGGCGCGGCAGGCAGCGATCACCAAAGAACTCAGCGAGATCGTCAGTGGAGCGGCCGCCGTCTAGGCGGGCGCGATACCGACGATCCGAATCCGAACCCTATCAAAGCGAATCAACGAGGTCCCGACATGCAGCAAGGCCATATCGTTCAGTGCATCGGCGCGGTGGTTGACATCCAGTTCCCGCGCGACTCGATGCCCCGGGTCTATGACGCGCTGGTGCTCGAAGACGCCGGCAACAGTCTGGCCGAGGTCGGCCTGACTTTCGAGGTGCAGCAGCAGCTCGGCGACGGCGTCGTGCGCACCATTGCACTCGGCTCATCCGACGGTCTGCGTCGCGGCATGCCGGTGACCAATACCGGCAAAGGCATCGAAGTGCCGGTGGGTGAAGCCACCCTCGGCCGAATCATGGACGTGCTTGGTCGCCCGATCGACGAAGCCGGCCCGATCAAGACTGAAGAGCGCCGAGCGATCCACCAGTCCGCGCCCAAGTTCGCCGACCTCTCGCCTTCGGTCGAGCTGCTGCCCACCGGCATCAAGGTGATCGACCTGGTCTGCCCGTTTGCCAAGGGCGGCAAGATCGGCCTGTTCGGCGGCGCCGGTGTCGGCAAGACCGTCAACATGATGGAGCTGATCAACAACATCGCGAAGCAGTACTCGGGCTACTCGGTGTTTGCCGGCGTGGGCGAGCGCACTCGCGAGGGCAACGACTTCTATCACGAGATGGACGAGTCGAAGGTGCTCGACAAGGTGGC
>CAIKZV010000141.1 GCA_903831925.1 uncultured Burkholderiales bacterium | reverse complement strand
CTGCCCAAACCCTTCAATCCGCGCGAACTGCTCGCGCGCATCAATGCCGTCCTGCGTCGCCAGCCCGGACCCGAATCGCCCGGCGCACCGGCCACCGACATCGGCGAGGTCCGATTCGGCCCCTTCGTCTTCGACCCGGCCTTGCGCTCGCTCAGCCGCGACGGCCAGGCAGTACCGTTGACGACCGGCGAATACTCGGTGCTCAAGGTGTTTGCACGCCATCCCCGCCAGCCGCTCAACCGCGACAAACTGATGGTGCTGGCGCGCGGGCGCGAATACGGCGCCTTCGACCGCAGCCTCGATGTGCAGGTCTCGCGACTGCGCAAGCTGATTGAAACCGACCCGACCAACCCGCGCTACATCCAGACGGTCTGGGGCGTGGGCTACGTGTTCGTGCCCGACTGATCCTTCCAGTGAGGCTGTCACTTTTCTGGCGGACCTTCGTGCTGATCGCACTGGTGGTCGTGGCCAGCCTGCTTGCCTGGCTGCAGGTCTTTCGGGCAGCCGAAGTGCAGCCCCGGGCCGAACGCTTCGCCTGGGAGATCGCCGCGGTGGTCAACGTGACCCGCGCCGGCCTGACCAATACGCAAGGCGCACAGCGCAACGAACTGCTGACCGCACTGGGCACGGCCGAGAACATCCGGATTCGCCCGGCCGACTACAAGGACCGCATCGCCGCCTGGCCTGACCCTCAATTCGGCAGCCTGATGGAAGCGAAACTGATGGAACTGCTCGGTGATGAGACCCGCCTGGCCGGGCGGGTCAACGGCGTTGACGGGCTCTGGATCCGCTTTGAGATGCAAGACGAGCCCTACTGGATGCTGCTCGATCCCGAGCGTCTGCAGCGGCAGGCCAATCGCAACTGGATCGGCTGGTTCGGCATTGCCCTTGGCCTGGCACTCGGCGCCTCGCTGGCGATCAGCCGAGTGATCAATCGGCCGCTCGCGAGCCTCGCAGGCGCCATCGATCGCGTCTCCCGCGGCGAAACGCCGCCCACCCTTGGCGAAAATGGCCCGACCGAACTGGCGCTGGTGAACCGCCGCTTCAATGGGATGGCGGCCGAACTCGCCGCGCTCGATGCCGACCGGGCCGAGGCACTGGCCGGCATTTCGCACGATATCCGCACGCCCCTGACCCGCCTGCGACTCGAAATCGAAATGTCCTCAGCCGACCCGACCACGCGCGATTCGATGGCCGAAGAAATCGACCGCATCGATGCCATCGTGCGGCAGTTCGTCGAATTCGCGCGACCGCTGGACAGCGAGCCTGCACTCGACATGATTGTCGCTGATGCGGTCACCTCGGTCCTGGACGGCTATCGGCATGGCCCGGATGCCGGCCAACTGGCATTCACCGACACCGTCGATCAGTCGCTTGTGTGGCGAGGCAGCCATACGGTGCTCACCCGGATCCTGTCGAACCTGGTTGAAAATGCGCACCGCTACGGCAAGGATGCGTCCGGGATGTCCCGCATCGAGATTGCGGCGCAACGCCGAGCCAACGGCATCGAACTAACCGTCCGAGACCATGGACCCGGGGTGCCCGCCGATCAGCTTGAGCGCCTGATCCGGCCATTTACCCGGCTCGATGCCGAGCGTCATCGCAACGGCGGCTCAGGCCTGGGCTTGTCGATCGTGGCTCGCCTTGCACGCCGCTACGGCGGCGACCTGCGCCTGGAACTGCCATCCGATGGCGGACTGCTTGCCCGGGTGCGGCTTGACCATGCGCCACGGTCAGCCGCCGATGAGGCGCGATCCCGCCGTGATTCATCGGCGAGCAGCTAGAGCAAATCGATCTAGTTTGAAATATCGATAGACTGCGCATATCAACAACATATCGACGTTCAATTGGCGGCTGTCATCAG
>CAIKZV010000140.1 GCA_903831925.1 uncultured Burkholderiales bacterium | reverse complement strand
TGCGTCATCGACGATCCTGATCGTTGCCCATGGGCACAGGGCACGTGCCGATTCTGCGACGTCCAGTCCGATGCAGCCGTCATTGCGGCCATGCAGGTAGAGCGTCGGCTGCGTCAGTTCGCCTCGGCCGAGCGTCTGTATCGCGTTGTAGTGATCGGTTTGCGGTGCGTCGCCGAGCGACGCCCGGTAATACCCCAGTGCAGCCGCAAGATGGACTGGATCCCGCAGGCAGGCTTTGCAGTTCTCGGCATCGACCGCGCCATCGAAGCCGGGTGACCAGTCGCGCCACAGCATGTCGATGAACGCGAGATCGTTGGCAGGAACGACCTTGTTCGACAAGGCGTGCTGGAAATAGAACATGTACCAGCTGCGCTTGGTCTGCTCGAGGTTGGTCGCGAAGGCCCGGCCCATGGCGTTTCCTGGCGGCACCGCCATGCCGACGACACGCTTCCATCGCCTGGGCTCGCTGGCCGCCGCACCGTAGACGCTCGGTGCGCCCCAGTCATGTCCGATGATGACCGCGTTCTCGTCTGCCCCCAGCGCCTCGTGCAGCGCGTTGGCGTCGGCCGACAGCGCGCCGGTCTGGTACATGCCGTCAGGCGCGACCGATGTCGGCGCATACCCGCGCATGAAGGGTGCCACCGCCCGAAAGCCGGCGGCCGCCAGCTCGGGCAGCAAATGACGCCAGCTGTGAGCCGAGTCGGGAAAACCGTGCAGGCAAAGCGCGAGCGGACCGCTGCCGGCTTCGAGGCAGCTGAAGGCGATGCCGTTGGCAGTCAGATGAAGGGGGCTGATTTGATGGGTCATGGTGTCGGTAATCGGCGTTATTGATAGGGAGCAAAGACCAATGCAGGCAAAATCAGGTTTGCCCGCACCTACGAGGAAACGATGAGGCCATTATTGCTGCTGACGGTGCTGCTGTTGCTGAAACCCCTGCCAGCCCTGGCCGAGTGGACCAGAATGGACGGCAATGCCTCAGCCACCATCTATATCGACATGGGTGCGATCCGCAAGAGCCCGGAGGGTCGACAGGCCTCCTTCATGATGGATCGCAGCACGCCCGACAGTGAAGGCGTGCGCTCGATGGTCGATGTCTACGAGTTCGATTGCGCAGGAAAGCGTGTGCGCTCGATGCAGAGTACTGATTTCAAGGGCGCGATGGGAACTGGTGCGATTGTTTCGGCCAACCGCACACCGCTTGAATGGAGCGATGTCCTGCCCGGAACGCGACTCGATGTGTCATTGAAGTCGGTCTGCAAAGCGCCGCTCAAGTGAATCGATTTTTTTTGGAGTGCAACGCAAGATGGCCGACAGCCTGACTGATTTTCTCCAGGGCTTGCCCTCGGATTCACTGGCGATGGATGACGAGCACGGGCGCTGGACGAATGGCGATCTGCAGTCCGAGGCCCGTCGTCTGGCCAGCGGCCTGCGTGCGCTCGGTATCGGCCCGGGCGACCGTGTTGCGTTATGGCTGCCCAATATCCCCCAATGGCTCGCCCTGTTTTTCGCCTGTGCGCGAATCGGCGCAATTGCGGTTTCGGTCAATACCCGCTTTCGGGCCAACGAGCTTGAAGACATCGTCGGACGTTCGGGCTGCCGGGCGCTGGTGTTGTGGCCCGCCTTCAAGGGTATCGACTTTGCGGGCATCCTGAATGCGGTCGATCCTGCGGCCCTGTCATCGCTGACCGACGTCGTCATGTTTTCGCCCGCCGGTGAAACCTCGGCATTCCAGTTTGCAGGCCGCCGATGCACCGCCTATGCGGATCTTGCGCGTCATGACGAAGATTTCCTGGCGGCGGCTGATGCGCCGTCGCGCTGCGTCATCTTCACGACCTCCGGCACCACCAAGGCGCCCAAGTTTGTCTGCCATGCCCAGCAAGGGATCGTGCAGCACATCCGGGATGTGGCAATCGGCTTCGGCATGACCGTGACAGGTTCTCGTGTCCTGCAGGCCTTACCTTTATGTGGCGTCTTTGGTTTCACCCAGGCGCTTGCCGCGCTCGCGGGGGGCGCGCCGATGCGGATGATGGCGGTCTTTGACGAGGCCTCAGCCGCAGTCGTGATGCAATCCGAGTGCATCACGCATGTCAACGGCAGTGATGAAATGCTGGTGCGGCTGCTTGCATCACGCCCCGAGCCACAACCCTTCCCGCATCTGCGCAGTTTCGGTTTTGCCCGATTCAATCCGGCGCTTGACGATCTGGTCGAGCGGGCGCAAGCCCGCGGGGTAATCGCGTGCGGGCTGTATGGGATGAGTGAGTGTCTTGCCTTGTATGCGCTTCAGCCGCTCACGATGTCGGCAATCGAACGCGCCAAAGGGGGCGGCGCGCTGATCTCGCCTCAAGCCTCGGTTCGCGTGTGCGATCCCGAGACCGGACGGGTCCTTGCAGCAGGTGAGCATGGTGAGCTTGAATTGCGCGGACCGAGTCTGCTGCTCGAGTATTTCGGCAATCCCCAGGCAAGCAGGGAGGCATTCACGCCTGACGGTTGGTTTCGCAGTGGCGACCTCGGTTATCTCGAAGCCGATGGTCGATTCTGCTATCTGACCCGCATCGGAGATGTCCTGCGACTCGGCGGATTTCTGACCAGCCCCCAGGAAATCGAAGGGGTGCTCGAAGCCGCACCGGCGGTGGCAGGTGCCCAGGTGGTTGGGATCAACCTGAATGGCGAGCCGGTTGCGGTCGCCTTTGTGATCGCAGCCCTCGACGCGGTCCTGGATGAGGACGCACTGCGCGAATGGTGTCGATCCCGCCTGGCGAGCTACAAGGTGCCAAGGCGAATTTTCTCGATTGACGAGTTCCCGACGACACCGAGCGCCAACGGTACGAAAATTCAGCGCACCCGATTGCGTCAGCTGGCGATCGAGCGCTGCGCGTGAACCGCTA
>CAIKZV010000139.1 GCA_903831925.1 uncultured Burkholderiales bacterium | reverse complement strand
TGTGGCCCGCAAGGAAGTCAAGGTCACCATCGGCGGCTGCGGTGCCTGACACCGCACGGAGGACATGACATGGCAGATCCGATGAAAATCCGCGCCACGCTCAAGGATGGCGCGGCCGATGTCCGAATACTCATGGCCCACGAAATGGAAAGCGGCCAGCGGCGCGACGCCGCCGGCAAGCTGGTGCCCGCCTGGCATATCATCGAGGTGCTGGCCGCACTCAACGGCAAACCGGTGCTCAAGGCGCTCTGGGGGCCTGCGATCAGCAAGAACCCCTTTCTCGGCTTTCGTATCAGGGGTGCTCAGGCCGGTGACACCGTGACGATTTCCTGGGTCGACAATCGCGGCAACAAGCGCAGCGACGAGGTCAGGGTCGCCTGAGTCGAGTCTCAGGGCGACAGACGTTCGCGTCGCCAGCTGCCGTCGGCCTGCAGCCGATAGGCGAGCCGGTCGTGCAGGCGCGAAGGGCGGCCCTGCCAGAATTCCCAGTAGTCGGGTGAAAGCCGATAGCCACCCCAGTGCGGCGGCCGCGGCGGCGAGTCGCCAAAGCGCGCTTCGCATTGTGCGGCCTGTGCCTCGAGTGTCTGTCGCGAGTCGATCGGCCGGCTCTGCGCCGACGCCCAGGCGCCGATGCGTGAGCCGAGCGGGCGCGAGGCGAAGTAGGCGTCCGATTCGTCGTCCGCCACACGGCTGACCCGGCCTTCGATGCGCACCACCCGTTCTTGCGCCACCCAGTGAAACTGCAGCGCGGCCAGCGGATTGGCCGCGAGCTCCTGGCCCTTGCGGCTGTCGTAATTGGTGTACCAGACGACGCCGCGCGCATCGAAGTCCTTGATCAGCACGATGCGGGTCGAGGGGCGGCCGCTCGCATCGACCGTCGCCAGCGTCATGGCATTGGGCTCCTCGATGCCGCCGTCCAGAGCCTGCTGCAACCACTGGCCGAATTGCACGAAGGGCGATGTACTGGCCTGCGCCTCGACGAGTTCGTCGAGTGCATAGGTCTTGCGAAGGTCTGCGATCGGATTCATGGGCTCTGGCTCATTGACAACATCAGGGACATACCGGTTGACAGCATATCCTGCTATAGTCGAGGGCTTGATGCGATCAGCCAATCACGCGTCATGTCTGGTGAACCATCCTTTTCTTCTTGGACGAACGCCTCGATTGGTGTCACTCGAATGAGCGATGGGCTGCCGCCGGAACCCTCCTCATGACCTCCGAAGTAAACTTTGCCAGCCTTGGGCTGGCCGAACCGTTGTTGCGCGCCCTCTCCGACGCCGGCTACGAAACCCCGACCCCGATCCAGCTGCAGGCCATTCCGGTCGTGCTCTCGGGTCGTGACCTGCGCGCCGCCGCCCAAACCGGTACCGGCAAGACTGCCGGCTTTACCCTGCCGATCCTGCAGCGCCTCTCGGCACCTGGCCCCGATGGCCGGCCCGGCCAGTCCCGCCAGGGACGTCCGCGTGCGCTCGTGCTCGTGCCGACCCGCGAACTCGCGGCGCAGGTCGAAGAGTCGGTGCGCACCTACGGCAAGCATCTGCCGCTGAAATCGCTTGCGGTGTTTGGTGGCGTCAACATCAATCCGCAGATCAGCATGCTCAAGGGTCGCATCGACGTCCTGGTCGCCACCCCCGGCCGACTGCTCGATCATGTCAGCCAGCGCACCGTCGATCTGTCGGAAGTGCAGGTCTTCGTCCTGGATGAAGCCGACCGCATGCTCGACATGGGCTTCATCCGCGACATCCGCAAGGTCATCGCCCTGCTGCCCCGTCAGCGCCAGAACCTGATGTTTTCGGCGACCTTCTCCGGCGAGATCCGCGAACTGGCCGACAGCATGCTGCGCGAACCGGCCAGCGTCGAAGTGGCCCGTCGCAATACCACCTCCGAGCTGGTCGAT
Source organism: uncultured Burkholderiales bacterium (assembly GCA_903831925.1). Lineage (GTDB taxonomy): Bacteria > Pseudomonadota > Gammaproteobacteria > Burkholderiales > Burkholderiaceae_E > UBA4615. The sequence goes on along the minus strand of CAIKZV010000139.1, from coordinate 2,168 downwards.
CAGTCGGTGCATCTGGTCGACAAGACCGTCAAGCGCCACCTGCTCGCCCACCTCATCCGCAGCAAGGGCTGGTTTCAGGTGCTGGTCTTTTGCCGCACCAAGCACGGCGCCAACCGGCTGGCCGAGCAGCTCGCCAAGGACGGTATCGGCGCCGATGCGATCCACGGCAACAAGAGCCAGAATGCCCGCATGCGCGCACTGGCCAATTTCAAGGACGGCAAGCTGCATGTGCTGGTGGCGACCGACATCGCGGCACGCGGTCTCGACATCGATCAGTTGCCCCATGTCGTGAACTTCGAGTTGCCCAATGTGCCGGAAGACTATGTCCATCGGATCGGCCGCACCGGTCGTGCCGGCAGCCCGGGTGCTGCGGTGTCGCTGGTCGATCGCGAGGAAATGCGCTTTCTGACCGACATCGAACGCATGCTCAAGGTCCAGATCCCGCGGGTCAGGGTCGATGACTTCGTGCCGCCGCCGGTCTCGCAGCGCGATCCGGCCGAGGAGGACCGCCCGCCGCGCACCTTCGCGCCCCGTCGCACCGGCAGGCCGCCGGCGTCGGGCGATGCCCATCGAGGCGGTCCGGCCAAGCGGCCATCAACTGGCGGTGGTGCGCGCAGCGGTGCTGCACCGCGCACCGCGGGTTCGGGGACGGGTCCTCGCAGCCCGTCGCGGCCGGCCCAGCGTCGTCCGGGCTGATACACCATGCGGCGCGCACTGCTTGTCTTGAGTCTGGGGATGGTGCTTTCGGGGGGCTGCACCAGCCCCTTGAGCGCCGGCTCCAGCCCTGCCACCAAACCGATGCCCATCCCCGTGACCACGCCCTTGCCCCAGCAGCTTGTCGGCACCGCCTGGCAAGTCCTTGCCTTGCCCGGGTTTTCGCTTGCGCCCGGTACCGCCCTGTCGCTCAGCAGTCTGACCATGCGGTTCGAGGCACCGGCCCGAGCCGCCGGCAATTCCGGTGTGAACCGCTTCGGTGCCGAGGTGATCGCCGATGCCAGCCGCCTGCGTTTTGCGAGTCCGATCTCGACCCGCATGGCCGGTCCGCCAGAAATGATGGCGCTTGAGTCGGAGTTTCTGGCGCGTCTGCAGGCGGTTGCGGCCTGGAAGATCGATGGTGATCGGCTGCGGCTGTCAGATGCTGCAGGTGTCGATCTGATTGTCCTTGAGCGGGCGAAGGCTGGCGGCTGATTGACTGAATCGCGCTTGCCAGGCCCCGGCCTGGCAGGTGAACGCCCGATCGGTGGGCTCAGTCGCGCAGGTTTCGCCAGTTCTTGAGCACCCGCAGTGCGGTCATCGCGATCGAGACGGTTTTCAGGGTTCGCGAGAGCCTGGTTCGGCCCAGCAGCGGAATCCCCAGCCCGATTACCGCCGTGGCCAGCAAGCCCGAGCGTCCGCCTGCGCTTTGCAGGACGGCTTTCGGCCTGAGCTGGTCACCGATGTCGTGCATGGCCGTGGCCAGTTGCACCCGGTCGATGCCGGCCTTGGCCATCAGCAGCGCTTTGCGCTGCCCGAGCGCGGCCTGACGATCCTCGCTCATGGTTTGCGCGGCCTGAACGAGGCTGCCAGCAGTTCCCGATCGCGCCGAAGGGTGTCGAGGGTTGCGCCAAAGGGCCGGCTGCTGTGCTGGGCGAGCAGATACAGCCGCCAGCTGACGATCAGGCATACCAGAATCCACAGGCCCGCCAGCACCGCCAGCGACTGCCCGCCCATTCGATCCCACAGCATCGCGACCACCAGAGCCTGAAGCGCGAGCAGCGCAAAGCCCGCGCCAATCGCAAGCACCAGCAGCAGCACGATTCGCTGTTCGATGCGTTGCGTCTGCTCGCCCAGCTCAAGGGCAGCGAGTTGGGCACGGGTGTCCAGGGCTTCGCCCAGTGCGGAGCCGAACTGCGACAGCGAACCGATCAGTCCGGCTTTGACCGCGGCAGGCTCGGTTGCCTCGTTCGGCTGTGCTGCGTCGGACTCGTTTGTCACCATCTGGTGCCCTGATGAGAGGCCGGAGAGCCCGGTTTTCAGCGTCGGTTCAGCAGCAGACCGATCACGACACCTGCGGCAGCCGCGATGCCCACTGCCTGCCAGGGCCGCGCATGGACGAAGTCATCGGCCGCCCGGGCAGCCTCGACCGCCTGATCACGTGCAGTGCTGTTGAGGTCCTGCAGCTTGAAGCG
>CAIKZV010000138.1 GCA_903831925.1 uncultured Burkholderiales bacterium | reverse complement strand
TGGGCGACATCTGGGTCGTGCAGCGCAATCCTTTTCTGCAGGACGACCTGCTCGACAATCCGCGCAGGCGCGAGGCGCTCATCGAGGCGCTCACCCATCGTCTGACCGAAATCGAGCGTCGCCGCGAGCCCGATGCCCTGCCGGCCGACGGCGCCAACCCGGGGGTACGCGCCGAACGCGTGGCCCGCCTGCTCGAACTTGCTCATGCCGCGATCGAGCGGTTTCGCGCCACCTTTGATCAGACCGCCGATCTGCGAGCCCGCACCCTGAGGCTGCTGTCGCGCGTGACCGCCCGCGACAACATCCGCTTCGACGGCATGTCGCGGGTCTCTCATGTGACCGATGCCACCGACTGGCGGGTCGAGTATCCCTTCGTTGTGCTGATGCCCGATTCCGAGGCGCAGATCGCGCAACTGGTGGCCGGCTGCATCGAGCTCGGCCTGACCATCATTCCGCGCGGCGGCGGCACCGGCTATACCGGCGGCGCGATTCCGCTCACACCGATGTCGGCAGTGATCAACACCGAAAAGCTGATCGGCATCGGCGCCGTGACTCAGCAGCAGCTGCCCGAGGTTGACGGCCCGGTTGCCACGATCTTCTCCGAAGCCGGGGTGGTCACCAAGCGCGTGACCGAAGCGGCCGATGCCGCAGGGCTGGTCTTTGCGGTCGATCCCACGTCACTGGAGGCCTCCTGCATTGGCGGCAACATCGCCATGAATGCCGGCGGCAAGAAGGCGGTGCTCTGGGGCACGGCGCTCGACAACCTCGCCTGGTGGCGCATGGTCGATCCGCAGGGCAACTGGCTCGAGATCACCCGCATCGGCCACAACCTCGGCAAGATCCATGACGCGGCCACGGCCCGCTTTCGTCTCGACTGGTATGCGCCCGACCGGCTCAATGCCGACGGCAGCATGCGCGGCGAACCGATGCGCACCGAGCTGCTCGAGATCCCAGGCGCCCGCTTTCGCAAGCAGGGCCTGGGCAAGGATGTCACCGACAAGTTCCTGGCTGGTCTGCCCGGCATCCAGAAGGAAGGCTGCGACGGCCTGATCACCTCGGCGCGCTGGGTGCTGCATCGCATGCCGCGCCATGTCCGCACGGTGTGTCTGGAGTTTTTCGGACAGGCCAAGGATGCCGTGCCCTCGATCGTCGAGATCAAGAACTATCTTGATGGTCGCCCGCACGGCGCCATCCTCGCCGGTCTCGAGCATCTCGATGAGCGATATCTGCGTGCGGTCGGCTATGCCACCAAGTCGCGTCGCGGCAGCCTGCCCAAGATGGCGCTCTTTGGCGACATCGTGGGCGACGACGAAGAAGGCGTGGCGCGCGCCACCTCCGAAGTCGTGCGCATGGCCAATGCCCGCAGCGGCGAGGGCTTTGTGGCGGTCTCGCCCGAGGCGCGCAAGACCTTCTGGCTCGACCGTGCCCGCACCGCGGCCATCGCTCGTCACACCAACGCCTTCAAGATCAACGAAGACGTCGTGATCCCGCTGCCGCGCATGGCCGAATACACCGACGGCATCGAGCACATCAACATCGAACTGTCGATTCGCAACAAGCTGCGTCTGGTCGACGAACTCCAGACGATGCTGTCGGTCGACCCGGCGGCCCTGCCGCTTGGCAAGTCCGACGACGGCGGTGCCAATGCCCGTGTGCCGGTCGAGATGCTGCTCGAGCGGGTGGCGCAGGCCAGCGAGATCCTCGCGCAGGTCAGGGCCCGCTGGGAATTCCTGCTGCACGAGATCGATGCGCCGCTGGCCACCGCCGCGGCTCGCTTTGATCAACTCGGGCTGGCGGCGGCCCTGTCGACCGCGCAAAGCCGCTCGGCCGGCGATGCCGGTCAGCGCCTCTTTCATCTTTTGCAGGACCGGACGATCAGGGTGTCCTGGAAGACCGAACTCCTCGCCCCGCTGTCGGCGGTGTTTTCCGGGCAGGCCTTCGGTCCGATCCTTGATCGCTGCATCGATCTGCACCGCAAGGTGCTGCGCGGGCGGGTGTTCGTGGCGCTGCACATGCATGCCGGCGACGGCAATGTGCACACCAATCTGCCGGTCAACTCCGACGATTACGCCATGCTGCAATCGGCCCAGGCCGCGGTGGCGCGCATCATGGCGCTGGCCCGCTCGCTTGATGGCGTCATCTCGGGTGAGCACGGCATCGGCATCACCAAGCTCGAGTTCCTGACGACCGACGAGCTCGCCGAGTTTCGCGACTACAAGCAGCGCGTCGATCCCGAGGGCCGCTTCAACCGCGGCAAACTGATGGTCGACGGCGATCTGCGCAATGCCTATACCCCGAGCTTCGGGCTGATGGGTGCCGAGTCGCTGATCATGCAGCAGTCCGACATCGGCTCGATTGCCGACTCGATCAAGGACTGCCTGCGTTGCGGCAAGTGCAAGCCGGTCTGCTCGACCCATGTGCCGCGCGCCAATCTGCTTTACAGCCCGCGCGACAAGATCCTCGCCACCTCGCTCCTGATCGAGGCCTTCCTCTACGAGGAGCAGACCCGCCGCGGTATCTCCATCCGGCACTGGGATGAATTCGGCGACGTGGCCGATCACTGCACCGTCTGCCACAAGTGCGCCACGCCATGCCCGGTCGATATCGACTTCGGTGATGTCTCGATGGCGATGCGCAACCTGCTGCGCAAGATGGGCCAGAAGCGCTTCAACCCGGGCACGGCGGCCTCGATGTTCTTTCTGAACGCGACCAACCCGAGCACGATCAATCTGGCCCGCAAGGTCATGATCGACTGGGGCTACAAGGCGCAGCGCGTCGCGCACGATGTCCTCAAGGCGCCGGCCAAGGCCCAGACCGCGCAGCCGCCGGCCACCGTGGGGCGCCCGAAGCTCACCGAGCAGGTGATTCACTTCATCAACAAGAAGATGCCGGGCAATCTGCCCAAGAAGGCAGCGCGTGCACTGCTCGATATCGAGGATGCGCGCTATGTGCCGATCATCCGCGATCCGCGCGCGATGGCGGTCGATGCCGAGGCTGTCTTCTATTTCCCGGGGTGCGGCTCAGAGCGGCTGTTCTCGCAGGTCGGTCTGGCCACGCAGGCGATGCTCTGGCATGTCGGCGTACAAACCGTGCTGCCGCCGGGCTATCTGTGCTGCGGCTATCCGCAGCGCGGCTCGGGCGATTTCGACAAGGCCGACAAGATCATCACCGACAACCGGGTGCTCTTTCACCGTGTCGCCAACACGCTCAACTACCTCGACATCAAGACGGTAGTGGTGTCGTGCGGCACCTGCTATGACCAGCTTCAGAAGTACGAGTTCGAGCGGATCTTTCCGGGCTGCCGCATCCTGGACATCCACGAATTCCTGATGGAAAAGGGCGTGCGCCTCGAAGGCGTGACCGGCACCCGCTACATGTATCACGACCCCTGCCACAGCCCGATGAAGGCGCATGCGCCGCTCAAGGTGGTCAATGCCCTCATGAACGAGGAGGCCAACGGGCGTATCGAGAAGAACGATCGCTGCTGCGGTGAGTCGGGCACGCTTGCGGTGACGCGTCCCGACATCTCGACCCAGGTGCGGTTTCGCAAGGAGTCCGAGATGACGCAGGCAACGCAGGCGATCCGCGAGGGTCGTCAGGCGGCGCCTGCCGGCAGCAGCGGCGAGGCCTTCGACGGGCCGGTCAAGGTGCTGACCTCCTGCCCCTCGTGCTTGCAGGGTCTGTCGCGTTATGAGGGCGATGTCGCGGTCGAGGCCGACTACATCGTGGTCGAGATCGCCCGCCATGTGCTGGGTGCCGACTGGATGCCCGACTATGTTCGTCGGGCCAACGACGGCGGGATCGAGCGCGTGCTGGTCTGATCTCTTGCGAGCATGCCGCGCCCGGTCTGTCCGATCGATGATCACGCCACCTGGAGTCCCTGACGATGGACCTCTCCCGCTTTCCCCGACGCGTCTATACCCACGGCGCGACGCCGCTTGAGTTCATGCCGCGCTTTACGCAGGCGCTGGGTGGCCCGCAGGTCTGGATCAAGCGCGATGACCAGCTCGGCCTGACCCCCGGCGGCAACAAGACCCGCAAGCTGGAGTTCCTGGTCGCCGATGCGCTGGCCCAGGGCGCCGACACCCTGGTGACCTGCGGCGCGCCGCAGTCGAACCACTGCCGCATCACGCTGGCCGCAGCGGTTCGGGAGGGCCTGAAGTGCCGCTTTGTCATCGAGGAGCGGGTGCCCGATTCCTTCCACGACGATGCCAGCGGCAATCACTTCATGTTCAGGCTGATGGGCGTCGAACACATCGATGTCGTGCCGGCCGGCACCGATATGGCTGCCGCGATGAAGCGGGTGGCCGACGAGCTTGCCGCGGTGGGGCGCAAGGCCTACATCATTGCCGGCGGCGGCTCCAATGCCCTGGGCGGTCTGGGCTATGTCGCCTGCGCGCAGGAGTTGCAGCAGCAGCTCTTCGATCAGGGCGTGAAGATCGACCGGGTGGTGGTCGGCTCTGGCAGCTCGGGCACCCACGGCGGACTGCTTGCCGGCTTTCTGGGCAACCGCATCACGATTCCGATCGTCGGCATCGGTGTCAGCCGTGATCCGGCCGATCAGGACCCGCTGGTGCATCGCGAGGCGCAGGCGGTGTGCGATCTGCTGGGCATCGACCTGACCGTGCCGCGCGAAGCGGTGCTGAGCTTTGGCGACTACTGGCGGCCGAAATATTCGGTCCCCAACAGGAAGATGGTTGAGGCGGTGCAGATGCTCGCGCGCACCGAGGGCATCCTGCTCGATCCGGTTTATACCGGCAAGGTAATGGCCGGTCTGATCGACCTCTCGAGAAAAGGCTATTTCCGTAAAGACGAAAAAATTCTTTTTCTGCATACCGGCGGCGCGACCTCGCTGCATGCCTTCGAGCAGGTGGTGCTGGGCAAGGTGCCGGTGGCCGACTAGGGAGGGTCCTGGCCGGCCAGCCGTTATCATGCGTGATCGGCTAACAAGGAGACCAACATGTACAAACCCTTCGACCTCACCGGGCATGGCTCGGTCATCACCGGCGGCAACGGCGGCATCGGCTACGGCATGGCGCGCGCGCTGCTTGCGTCAGGTGCGTCGGTCGCGATCTGGGGCTCGCGTCCCGAAAAGACCGAAAACGCCCGCGCGGCGCTGGCCAAAGAGTGCGGCGACGACAAGCGGGTGCATGCCTTCGTGTGCGACGTCGGTGACGAGGCGCAGGTTGAAAGCAGCTTTGCCGCCTCGGTGGCCGCGCTCGGACGCGTCGATTCGTGCTTTGCCAACGCCGGCATCGGCGGCAAGGGCAAGACCGTGCTCGACATGACGCTCGAAGAATTCCGTCGCATCCAGCGCATCAATGTCGAAGGCGTGTTCCTGACCTTTCGGGCGGCAGCGCGCCATATGGCCGAGCACGGCCAGGGCGGCTGGCTGGGGGCC
>CAIKZV010000137.1 GCA_903831925.1 uncultured Burkholderiales bacterium | reverse complement strand
TGACGCAGATTGGGGGCCTGAATGGCCTGCACACCGTCGAAATGCGCACCGATGAGGTCTTGCAGCGCTTCGGGGATGATCGGGTGATCGTCGATCACCAGGACAAATACCTGCGGTGGTGCGCTCGCCGGACCCGGCGTGTTGAGCGCAGCCGGACTCCCCATCACCGCATCCCGAACTTCACCGTTTCCTTGTGTCATTGCGTTGCGCGTCTCTTGCTTGACCGGTTTGTTTTTTCGTCACCGGCGCCATGGCAGACCGACTTAGGGGGTCGCAGCAAAAGCAGTCTTTTTTCTGTCGCACCCGGTAACAGCCACTCAAGCTACCTCACGGTCATCCTCGCGACAAGGCAAAGACGGGAATACCGGGCGGTTTTCGCCCGAGCACCAACCCTTATTGATGGGCCCGGGGCGCAACTGGCGTCCCGGGTCGGGTCAATCAGTGTCAGATGACCGATCCGGTGCAGCCATCCATCGGCACGATCGCCCCCGACACATAGCTCGCGGCGTCCGAGGCCAGGAAGAGTGCGACCCGGGCGACTTCCTCCGGTTGGGCCATGCGCCCCATCGGAATCCTGGCGAGTTCGTCGGCGAGCACCTGCTCACGCGACTTGCCGCTGGCGCGCGCCGATACCTCGAGACCTTCTTCGACACGGCTGGTGAAGGTCAGACCGGGGTTGATGGCGTTGACCCGCACACCCTGCCCGGCATGAGCCCGGGCATAGCCGACGGTGGCCAGCATCAGGGCCGCATTGGCGGCACCGCCCGAGATATGCATCGGCGAGGCCACGCGACCGCCCTGACCGATGATATTGACCACCGAGCCTCGACCGCGCCGGACCATGGCCTGCACCACCGGCGCCAGCACATGCATCGTGCTGAAATACTTGGCGTCCATGCCCTGATGGAAGGCCGCCGCATTCAGGTCGTCCGGGGCAAAGCGCCGGGCAGCGCCCGCCGAGTTGACCAGCAGCTCGATCGGGCCGACCTCGGATTCGATGCGATCGACCAGCGCCACCGCCGCCTGTGCATCCGACAGGTCAGCCGCCATCGGGATGACCGACAGGCCTTCGGCGACCAGCTCGTCACAGGCAGCGGTCAGACGGCCGGCATCACGGGCGACCAGGACCACCCGGGCACCCGCGGCGGCGAACTCGCGGGCGCAGGCCAGTCCGATGCCACGGCTGGCGCCGGTGACGAGGGCAAGGCGATTGTCGAGGCTGATCTTCATGGCAGGGTCTCCGGATGCGAAAGGGTTGGCGGCGGGGTGCGCGACCCGGCGGGCCGCGACTGCAGTGTGCCACCGGCAGGCCGGGAGCCATGCATGGCACGCGTGGCACAATCGACCGCAACGAGACGAGGGGACCATGGAGCGACGACGTTTTCACCGCCTGCTTGCGCAGGCTGCAGCCGCTGGCGCACTGCCGTCGCTGGTCGCTGGCACTGCGCCGCTGGCGCTGGCGCAGGAAAGCTGGCCCGCTCGGCCGCTCAAGATCATCGTCGCCTTCGCCACCGGCAGCGGCAACGACCTGATCGCCCGCCAGCTCGCCCCGAAACTCGCCGAGTCGATCGGCCAGCCGGTGGTGGTCGAAAACCGTGCCGGCGCCGGCGGCATGATCGGCACTGATGCGGTGGCCAAGGCCGCACCCGACGGCTACACCATCGGCCTGGGTACCAGCTCGCAACTCGTCATGAATCCGGCCCTGCTGCCCAAGCTGCCCTTCGACATCGACCGCGACCTGACCACCATCGGTCTGATTTCGCGAACGCAGATGGTGCTCGCCGGCCGACGCGACGGCGCGCCCGACCAGCGGACCCTCATTGCCCGCGCCAAGGCCGCGCCCGGCAAGATCAGCTATGGATCGGCCGGCAACGGCTCGATCAGCCATATCGTTGGTGAGACCTTCGCGCGATCGGCCGGCATCGAACTGCTGCATGTGCCCTACAAGGGCAATGGTGCAGCGATGCAGGATCTTGCGGGCGGGCAGATCGACCTGGTGTTCGACGGTTTTTCGACATCCGGGCCGATGATGAAGGCCGGGCAGATCCGCGTCCTGGCGGTCAGCGGCGAGCGGCGAAATGCCGGCTATCCTGAGGTGCCGACCTTTTCAGAGGCGGGCGTTGCCGACTACGAGGCCTACACCTGGAACTGCCTGATTGCGCCCAAAGCCACGCCGAAGCCAATCATCGATCGGCTCAACCGCGCGCTGAACAAGGCACTCAATGAGGCCGACATCCGCCAGCGGCTGGACGGCTACGGCGCAGAAAACCTCGCCGGCAGCACCCCCGAATCAGCCGACGCTTTCGGTGCGGCACAGCGTGCCCGCTGGGTACCGATCGTGCGCGCGATGAATATCCGAGTCGAATAGAACGATCTGAAAGGACACCACGCACCATGGACACCCCTGCCAGCAGCAAGACCCCGGCACAGGCCGACACCTCGGCCACCGCCGCCACTGACTGGGCCGCGATCTCGGCCGAACTCGAGCGACTGCTCAAGCTGCGCGCCATGCCCTTTTGCATGAAGCGCTTCGACAGCGTCGACGAGATGGCGGCGATTCCGCGCATCCGCCGGCCCAAGTCGATTCACACCACCGACCAGATCGTCGCGCAGGCCGCGCGCCTTGGCTGGACGGTCGGTATCACCGGCGACGATCTGGTCGGCGCGCAATGTCGCACCGTGGTCGGGCTGGGCGCGCCCGATGCCGAATGGCGCTCGGGCAAATCGATGGTCGGCGTCTGGTATGCCACGCCTGACGATGCACATGCCCATCAGCGCGCGATGCACATCCCGCCACGCGCAGCTGCGCTCGCGGTCTCGCCGCTGTCGTCGGGTCGGCTGGGCAACCCCGACATCGCGCTTTTTTATGCCACGCCGGGCGCGATGATCTACTTCATCAACGGACTGCAATGGCTCGGCTACAAGCGCTTCGACTGGAGCGTGGTCGGCGAGTCGGCCTGCGCCGACTCCTGGGGACGGGCGCTCGCGACCGGCGAGCCGAGCCTGTCGATTCCGTGCTTTGCCGAGCGCCGCTATGGCGGTGTGCTCGATGACGAGATGCTGATGGCGCTGCCGCCGGCCCTGCTGGTCAAGGCCATCGACGGCATGCATGCGCTGGCCAAAAACGGCTTTCGCTATCCCTTTGCGCAATACGGCATCCAGCAGGACGTGCGCGACGGGATGGCGGTGAGCTATCCCGAGCGGGCACAATCGAAGGCACCCCCGGCAACAAAATAGAGCGATACGCCATGACCGAACCCAACTCCGAACTGAGCCGCTTTCTGGCCGCCCGCGACCAGCTGTTCGCGCTGCGCACCGATCATCCGGCGGCCAACGCCGCGTTTGCCTGGCCCAAGCTCGATCGCTTCAACTGGGCGATCGACTACTTCGATGCGATCGCGCGCAACAACGCGGCGCCGGCGCTGCACATCGTCGAGGAGTCGGGCAGCGAGGCGAAGCTGAGCTACGCCGAGCTGTCACGCCGCTCCTCGCAGGTCGCCAACTTCCTGGTGGGGCGCGGCACGCGCGCAGGTGATCGCATCCTGCTGATGCTGGGCAACGAAGTCCCGCTCTGGGAAACCATGCTGGCGGCGATCAAGATCGGTGCGGTGGTCATCCCGGCCACCACCCTGCTGTCGGGCGCCGATCTGGCCGATCGCATCGAGCGCGGTCAGGTTCGCTGGATCCTGACCAACGCCACCGGGCAGGCGCGGGTGAGCGAGCTGCCGGCCGCAGCGCTGGCAGGCATCGGCTGCATCCTGGCCGGCGACGCCGGGCGCGGCAACGATGGCCGCCCGCCCGCCGGCTGGACCGACTATCGCGAGTCGGCCGCAAGCCCCGAGGTTTTCGTGCCGACTGACGCCGGTGCAGTGACCGCGCCGCTGCTCGAGTACTTCACCTCGGGCACCACCTCCAAGCCGAAGCTGGTTCGCCATTCGCGCCAGAGCTATCCGGTGGGCCATCTGTCGACGATGTACTGGCTCGGACTGCAACCGGGCGACGTGCACTGGACGATCAGTTCGCCGGGCTGGGCCAAGCATGCCTGGAGCTGCTTTTTTGCGCCCTTCAATGCGCAGGCCTGCGTCTTCATCTACAACTACAGCCGCTTCAACGGGCCGACCATCCTCAACGTGCTCAACAAATACGGCGTCAAGACGCTGTGCGCGCCGCCCACCGTCTGGCGCATGCTGATCCTTGAAGATCTGCCGCGATTCAAGACCGGTCTGCGCGAAGTGATCTCGGCCGGCGAGCCGCTCAACCCGGAGGTGATCGACCAGGTGCGCAATGCCTGGGGGCTGACCATCCGTGACGGCTACGGCCAGACCGAGACCACCGCGCAGATCGGCAATCCGCCCGGGCAGGCACTCAAGCCCGGCTCGATGGGCCGCCCGCTGCCGGGCTATCCGATCGTGCTGCTCGATGCCGATGGCAAGCCGGCCGATGAAGGCGAGATCTGCATCGATCTGTCGCGCCGCCCGGTGCCGCTGATGGACGCCTATGCCGACGACACCGAAAAAACCGCCGAGGCAATGCGCGACGGCTATTACCACACCGGGGATGTCGGCAGCCGCGATGCAGAGGGCTACATCACCTATGTCGGACGCGCCGACGATGTCTTCAAAGCCTCGGGCTATCGCATCAGCCCCTTCGAGCTCGAAAGCGCGCTGATCGAGCATGCTGCGGTGGCCGAAGCCGCGGTTGTGCCCTCGCCCGACCCGGTGCGCGGCTTCGTGCCCAAGGCCTACGTCATCCTGGCGCCCGGTCATGAGCCGAATGCGGCCACCGCAAAAGCCATCTTCACCTTCCTGCGCGAACGGGTCTCGCCCTACAAGATGATCCGGCGCATTGAATTCGCCGATCTGCCCAAGACCATCTCCGGCAAGATCCGCCGGGTCGAACTGCGCGGCCACGAAAACGGCCGCCCGGCGAGCGGTCCGCGAAATGCGACGGAGTTCCTCGAGGAGTCGTCACGATGAGCGATCTCACTCTCAGCCCGACGCGGCTGGACTTCGCGCCGCTGCATGCCGCCATGCAAGAGATCGTCGACAGCGAACTGCTGGCAGGCGTGTCGTCGGCGGTGCTGCAGGGCCGTGATCTGATCGATCTGCACTGCACCGGCTGGGCCGACCGCGAGCGGCAGATTGCGCTGCGGCCCGATCATATTTTTCGCATGTACTCGAGCACCAAGCTGATCACCTCCTGCGCGGTGCTGCTGCTGATGGAAGACGGCAAGCTCGGCCTGGACGATCCGATCGAGCGCTTCATCCCGCAACTGGGCAAGCGACAGGTGCTGCGCCAGGGCGCCACCTCGCTGGGCGATACCGAGCCGGCGCGCAGCCCGATCACCGTGCGCCACCTGCTGACCCACAGCGCCGGGCTCGGCTACGGACTGCTCGATCCGGGCACCCTGCTCTATCAGGCCTTCATCGATGCCGGGGTGCGCGACCACACCACGTCGCTTGCTCACATGATCGATCTGCTCGAAAGCCTGCCGCTCGCGTTTCATCCGGGCAGCTCCTGGGAATATTCGATTGCCACCGATGTGCTCGGCCGTCTGGTCGAAGTGGTGAGCGGCCAGCCCTTCGATGTCTTTCTGAGTGCGCGCATCTTCAAGCCGCTGGGCATGGTCGACACCGGCTTCATGATCCCGTCGGCACAGCGCTCGCGGCTGGTCGCCTACTATCGCGGCGCGAGCCTGACCAAGCCGCTCAAGCCCGGACTGACCCGTGTCGACGACATTCCCTTTGCCGGCGCGTTCGAGAAGGCGGCAACGCGTCTGTCGGGCGGCGGCGGGCTGGTCTCGACCCTGCCCGACACCCTCGCCCTGATCCGCAGCCTGATCCCGGGCGGGCCGACCCTGCTGCGCCCCGAGACGCTTGCGCTGATGATGCAGTCGCATCTGCCGCAAGGCGTCTACACCGGGTTTCCGAAGCCTGTCATCGGCAAGAGCTTCGGGCTGGGCGGCGCCGTGTCATTGAGCGCATCGAGCATCGATCCGCCGGATTCGGTCGGCGAATTCCAGTGGGGCGGCATGGCCGGCACCCACTGGTGGATCAACCCGCGCCGGGGACTGGCCGGCATTGTCATGGCCCAGCGCGATACCGCCTTCTGGCACCCGTTCTCGTTCGCGATGAAGCAGGCGGTGTATCAGGCCGCAGCCTGAGGGCGCGGCTTAATGACGCGAATTCAGCACCTCAGCGGTTCTCGGCGGGCAGGTCCTTCAGCAGGTCTTCAAAGCGGTTGCGCAGTTCGCGCTTGAGGATCTTGCCGCTTGGATTTTTGGGCAGCGCATCGATCAGGACCACTTTCTTGGGCGATTTGAAGGTGGCCAGCTGCGAGCGGCAGTGCGCGATGACCTGCTCCTCGCTGAGCACATGGCCGGCCTTGACCACGACGCAGGCAGTGACCGCCTCGATCCAGTAGGGATGCGGCAGGCCGATCACCGCGACCTCCGAGACGCCATCAAGGCGATAGACCGCCTCTTCGACTTCGCGCGAGGCCACGTTCTCGCCGCCGGTCTTGATCATGTCCTTCTTGCGGTCGACGACGGTGATGTAGCCCTCGTCGTCGATGACGGCCAGATCGCCGCTGTGAAACCAGCCGCCCTCAAACGACGCTGCGG
>CAIKZV010000136.1 GCA_903831925.1 uncultured Burkholderiales bacterium | reverse complement strand
GCGCCTCGAGCACCTCGCGACTGACCAGTCCGCGGGTCGACTCGCCGCCCGGGCTCGCCGCGATCAGCACATCAGCCCATCGGGCAAGCTCGAGCAGATCGGGGTAGTAGGGCCAGTCGACCGGCTTGCGATTGGGGCCGTGATAAGCGATTTGCGTGCGAAACGCGGTGCAGCGCAACGCGATCGCCGCGCCGATCCGGCCCAGGCCGACGATGCCGATACGCAGCCCCGCCAGCCCCCGGTTGATCGGCATCGGACCACGCGAAGCCCAGTGACCCTCGCGCACCCAACGATCGCCAGCCACCACCTGACGCAGCGACGCGAGCAGCAGGGCGATCGCCAGATCGGCCACATCGTCGGTCAGGACGTCGGGCGTATTGGTGACCGCGATGCCATGGGCCTTGCAATAAGCCAGGTCGATCGCGTCGACGCCGACACCGAAGCAGGCCACCAGCCTGAGCCCCGGCAGCGCCGCCATCGTGGCGGCATCGATGCCGCGACCGCCGGTGGTGACCGCCACCGGACACTGAGGCATTGATGCGAGCAGCGCGCCCTTGTCGGTCGCCTTGTAGAGGTGATGAACGTCGAAGCGCTCCTCGAGCCGACGTTGCGTGGGTTCGTGAAGCGCACTGAGCAGCAGAACAGGACCGGACATAAGACCGCCTCGAGCCTGATCAGGCGTACTTGACGATGAGCTGACGCTGCTCGCCCAGGCCCTGGATGCCGAGTGTCACCACATCGCCTGCCTTGAGGAACTGCGGCGGCTTCATGCCGGTGCCCACACCCGGCGGCGTGCCGGTGGTGATGATGTCGCCAGGGTTCAGCGTGAAGATACCGCTGACATAAGCCACCAGCGTCGCGCAGTCGAAGACCATGGTTTTGGTGTTGCCGCGCTGACGCGACTGGCCATTGACGTCGAGCCACATGTCGAGCCGACCGGGGTTGCCGACTTCATCGGCGGTGACCAGCCAGGGGCCAATCGGACCGAAGGTATCGAAGCCCTTGCCCTTGTCCCAGGTCGGGCCGCGCTCGGTCTGCCAGTGGCGCTCCGACACATCATTGACCACGCAATAACCGGCGACATACGACAGCGCGTCTTTCTTGGTGACGTTGCGCGCGCGTGTACCGATCACGATGCCGAGCTCGACTTCCCAGTCGGTTTTCTTCGAGCCCTTGGGCAGCATCACATCATCGTTGCCGCCCTGCATGCTCGAGAGGGTCTTGTGAAAGACGATCGGCTCCTTGGGAATCGGATTGCCGGTCTCGGCCGCATGGTCGGAATAGTTCAGGCCGATTGCCACGAATTTGCTGGCACCTGAAAAGGGCACGCCCAGACGTGGCTTGCCGCGCACGGCCGGCAACGACGCAGGCTTGACCCGCGCGAGTTTCGCGAGCGTTTTGGGCGCGAGCTGCGCCGGTCCGATGTCGGGAACGACGCCCGACAGATCGCGAAGGATGCCGTCAGCATCGATGAGACCGGGTTTTTCCTTGCCGGGTTTACCGTAACGCACGAGCTTCATGAAGGTGTCTCCAGATAAGTGGTCAGATCATTGCCCCGCCGTCCACGATGAACGGCTGGCCGGTGGCAAACTTGGATTCGTCGCTGGCGAGGTAGACCGCGATCGGGGCAATCTCTTCGGCGGTGGCCAGCCGGCCCATCGGCTGGCGGGCGATGAACATCTTGCGGGCTTCGATCGGATCATCGAAAGCGTTGATGCGATCGCCAAGGCTCGGCGTATCGACCGTGCCGGGGCAGATGCAGTTGCAGCGGATGCCGCGCCCGACATAGTCGGCGGCCACCGATTTGGTCAGCCCGATGACCGCAGCCTTGCTCGCGCCATACGCGAAGCGATTGGTGAAACCCTTCAGACTCGAGCACATCGAGGCCATGTTGATGATCGAGCCGCCACCTTGCGCCAGCATGCCGGGCAAGGCCGCAGCAATCGTCTTCCATTGCGCGCGGACATTGAGATTGAAGCTCAGGTCCCAGTCGGCATCGGTGCACTGCTCGAGTCCGCCCTGATGGACCCAGCCCGCGCAATTGAAAAGCACATCGAGCGGCTGGGCGGCCATCACGTCGGCCACCTGCGCATCGTCGAGCACATCGAGGACGAGGGTTCGAACGCCGGCGACCCCGGCATAGGCGCTGAGCAGGGCCGGGTTCACGTCGGTGGCAATGACCTGCGCCCCTTCGGCCGCCATCTGCAGCACGCTTGCCCGACCGATGCCCTGCCCTGCGGCGGTGACCAGAATCCGCTTGCCCTGAAGTCTCGTACCCATGGTCTCGCGCCCTTGCCGCAATGATCAGTCTGTTGGCGAATGATAGCGGACCGACATCGCTGAGCGAGATCAGGGCTCGACGATGTTGAATCCGAAATCGAAGACATCGAGACTGGCAAACAGCT
>CAIKZV010000135.1 GCA_903831925.1 uncultured Burkholderiales bacterium | reverse complement strand
TGCAACGCCTGCAATGCCCGCTACGACGCGCTGAACCGTCAGTAGATCGGGATCGCGTCGGGGTGCTTTGACCGCACACCGGCCTTGCCGCCAGTGATTAACCCGGCTCGGCCTTTCGGCCGGCAGAGTCATCGATCTCGCAGTGATGCCGCCATCAGCGGCGCGAGTGCCGCAACCGTGCGCTCGGTGGCACCGCGATGCCGACTCGCGAAGTCAGTGCCGGCTTCGGCCATGGCCTTCCTGCGTGGCGGGTCTGAAAGAATGCTCAGACCGGTCGCGATCGCGTCATCGGCATCGGCCACTGACTGCGCGGCGCCTGCCTCGAGCGCCTGAGCCGCAGCCTGTGCAAAGTTGAAGGTGCTCGGCCCGATCACCACCGGGCAGCCGGCTGCGCAGGCCTCGATCAGGTTCTGCGATCCGAAGGGCAGCAAGGAGCCGCCGATGATGGCGCAGTCGGCCAGCGCATACCAGGCATCCATCTCGCCCATCGAATCGCCGATCAGCAGGTCGATCGATGCGGCATCGAAACGGGGGTTGTCGAGATCAGCGCGCCGGGCCACGACAAAGCCCGCGGCCTGCGCGGCGCGGCTCACGGCTTCGAAGCGCTGGGGATGGCGGGGGACGATGAGCAGGAGAGGATGCTCGGTGGGCTCGGTGGGCTCGGTGGGCTCGGTGGGCTCGGTGGACCTGATGAATTCGGTAAACGCGGTCGACGAGGCATTCGATAGGGACCCAGATGCGGATGCCGACGGGGTAGCGCCTGCCTGCCCCTGCGCCTGCGCCCGCCAGGCCTGCCAGATCAGCGCTTCTTCCCCGTCGCGCGTGCTGGCCGCCAGCAGCACTTGCCGGCCGATCAGGCTGCGCCAGGCGTGCCCGCGCGCCATCAGTGCGGCATTGGGCGCATTGTCGAATTTGAGGTTGCCGGTGACCGCATCAACCGCTCGGCCGAACTGCGCGATTCGCTCGGCATCACCCGGCGATTGCGCCAGCACCAGCGAGAGCCTGCGGGCGGCCGGCTCGATCAGCGCGCGCTGACGCAGGCCCCGCTTGAGCGAGCGCGGCGACAGCCGGGCATTGATCAGCGCCATCGGCACGCCTTCAGCTTCGGCTGCAGCCATCAGGTTGGGCCACAACTCGGTCTCCATCAGCAGGCCGACGGCCGGGCGCCAGGCTCGCAGAAAGCGGCCCGGGGCGCCGGCATAGTCATAGGGCAGATAGGCCTGCATGAAGCGATCACCGAGTTCTTTGGCGAACAGATCGGCAGCGGTCTCGCGACCGGTCGGCGTCATGCAGGTCATCAGGATGCGGGTTTTCGGGTAGCGCGCAGCGAGCGCACGCACCAGCGGCTGCGCGGCACGCGATTCGCCGACCGAGACCGCGTGGATCCAGATCAGGGGGCGGGGGTCGTGTTTTTGACCGACCAGACCGAAGCGCTCCGACCAGTGCGAAAGATAAGCCGGCTGACGCAGCGATCGCCACAGCAGATAGGCCATGACCAGCGGCGTTGCAAGCAGCCAGCCGAGGGAATAGAGACGCAGCATCAGGGGGAGGGTTTAGGGGGTGATGCAGCAAGGGGCTAGCGGATGCAAGCAACCCGGCGGATCGGGGATGGCTGAAGAAGCGTCAGTTCAGCGCAAAGGGTGACGATAGCGCAAGCCTTCAAACCGCGAAAAGTCACGATCGGTCGTGATCCATTCGCAACCCGACTCGATGGCCAGAGCCGCCAGCCAGGCATCAGGAACGAGATTTCCGCGCACACCCGCTTGTTCGCAGAGCCGGCAAAAGATGCCCCAGTGACGCGCACCCGGAGCAACCGGCACACAGTTCGGTGCCTCGATCAGCGCATTGGCAAACGCCATCGCATCATCAAGACGCGACGGCGATGCAAACACCTTGGGATGCGTCACGATCCTCAGGAATCCGCTGAGAACAACCGAGGACATCCCGAAGGCTTCTTCCCCATTGACCAGCGACTCCATCCATCGCTTGAAATTCAAATGCTGATCCGCATCCCTTCGATGCGCATAAACCAGCACGTTCACATCGCACAACAACACCTCAGGAATCCATTCGGTCCAGCAGCGAAGCGCTGTCATCCAGATCGACGCCGGCAAGCGTGCCACCACCGCCAGCGGTCTTAAGCCGAATGACTTTTCGAGGTGCAGTCGAATGACGGTGAGCCAGCGTTGCACGCAGCGATTGCTCAATCACCGCGGTCAGCGTTGTCCCGTTGTCACTCGCATGGCGCTTTGCCTTTGCGAGCAAGTCATCGTCGAGTCGGATCGTGGTTCTCATATGTCAATGCATCAGGCTGATGCATCAGTATGTCCGAGATCGGAGAGCGTCTCAACATCCTCAGAACGGCACATCCACCCCCGGCGCCACCGCCATGATCGCGGCCTTGAATGCCGCCTTGATGCGCGCAATCGCCGCCTCGGAATCAGCTTCGAATCGCGTAACAACCACCGGCGTGGTGTTCGAGGCTCGGGCCAGACCGAAACCATCGGGATATTCGACCCGCACGCCGTCGATGGTGATCACCTCATCGGCGCCCTCGAACCTGGCATTGCGCTGCAAGGCCTCGACCAGCTTGAAGTTATCGCCCTCGGCGGTGTTGATGTGCAACTCGGGCGTGGCGATTGCATCCGGCAGGCCTTCGAGCACCGCACTCGGGTTAGTCGAGCGCGACAGGATCTCGAGCAGACGGGCGCCGGTATAAAGCCCATCGTCAAAGCCATACCAGCGGTCGTTGAAGAACACATGGCCGCTCATCTCGCCGGCCAGCGGCGCGCCGGTCTCTTTCAGCTTGGCCTTGATCAGCGAATGGCCGGTGCGCCACATCAGTGGCACACCGCCATGCTTGCGCACCCAGGGCGCCAGATTGCGGGTGCACTTCACGTCGTAGATGATCTGACCGCCAGGCCGATGCGCGAGCACGTCCTGCGCATAGAGCATCAATTGGCGATCGGGCCAGATGATCTGACCAGTCTTGGTCACCACACCCAGCCGATCGCCGTCGCCATCGAAGGCCAGGCCGATCTCGC
Organism: uncultured Burkholderiales bacterium; assembly: GCA_903831925.1. Lineage (GTDB taxonomy): Bacteria > Pseudomonadota > Gammaproteobacteria > Burkholderiales > Burkholderiaceae_E > UBA4615. Next base: position 4,419 of record CAIKZV010000135.1, on the reverse strand, counting down.
AGTCGGTCTCGGCCAGGCAGCGGATCAGGTCCTGGAGATTTTCGGGATGCGCCGGATCGGGGTGATGGTTGGGAAAGGTGCCATCGACCTCGGTGAAGAGTTCGGTCACTTCGCAGCCCAGCGACTTGAAGAGCTGCGGCGCAAGCGCGCCGGCCACGCCATTGCCGCAGTCGATCGCGATCTTCATCGGACGCGAGAGCTTCACATCGCCCAGGATCTTGGCGAGGTATTCGCCGGTGACATCGCGTTTGGTCACGCGCACCGGTGCATTCGCATCGAGCTTGCCGGCAAACGCCGGATCGACGATCGCCTTGTAGAGATCCTGGATGCCATCGCCATAGAGCGTGCCGCCGCCGAGCATCATCTTCAGCCCGTTGTATTCCGGCGGATTGTGGCTGCCGGTAACCGCGACACCCGAGCCGGTATTGGTGAGCACAGTGGCGAAATAGACCACCGGTGTGGGCACCATGCCAATGTCGATTGCCTCAACACCTGCGCTGTTGATGCCCTGAGTGAGGGCCGCAATCAGTCGCGGGCCCGAGAGCCGTCCGTCGCGACCAACCACAATCGCTGGGATCCCTTTGGCCTTTGCCTGCAGGCCGAGTGCGGCGCCGACACCGCGCGCTACCGTGTCAGTGAGGGTGACCTTGGCCGGGTCGCCATCGACGATGCCGCGGATGTCATAGGCTTTGAAGATCGAGGACGAGATCGAAGGGGCTGCCATGGAAGGCTCCGGTGGGTGGGTCTTGTGGGCCGCGAAACTCGCGAATTGTACAGAGCGCTGCCATGACACAGCCGTGAACAATGGCGCGGCGATGACACCGCAAACGCCTCGCGCGCAGCCGTTTCAGCGTCGCCCTTGTCCGGGCGTGGCCAGATAGTGGTCCATCGTCAGTCGCAATCCGACATCCAGATCGACCTTAGGCTGCCAGCCCAGCGCAGCGATGCGTGAATTGTCGAGCAGCTTGCGCGGCGTGCCGTCGGGCTTGGTGGTGTCGTAGTCGATGCGACCTTCAAAGCCGGCAAGCTGGGCAATTCGGGCAGCAAGCTGGGAGATCGGCAGGTCAGTGCCCGAGCCGATGTTGATCAGGGGCGGCTGAAAAACCTTTTGATGATCGATGCCCTTGCCGAGCAACTCATCGAAGGCCGCATCGTCCAGGTTCATCAGAAACAGGCAGGCATCGGCCAGGTCGTCGCTGTAGAGAAACTCGCGCAAGGCCGTGCCGGTTCCCCACAGCGTGACTGATTCGGCGCGGTTGCGCGCAGCCTCAGTGAAGCGACGAATGAGCGCCGGCAGCACATGCGAATTTTCGGGGCTGAAGTTGTCATTGGGCCCATAGGCACTGGCCGGCATGACCGACAGAAACCGCGTGCCATGCTGACGGTTGTAGCTCCAGCACATCTCGATTCCGGCGATCTTCGCCAGCGCATAAGGCCGGTTGGTGGCCTCCAGCGGGCCGGTGAGCAACGAGTCTTCGCGGATCGGCTGCTCGGCAAACTTCGGATAGATGCACGACGCGCCAAAGAACAGCAGCCTCGCAGCACCATGCCGATGGGCTGCGGTGATGAGGTTGGTTTCGATCGCGAGATTGTCGCGGATGAAATCAGCCGGGAATTCGTTGTTGGCCAGGATGCCGCCGACGCGCGCGGCGGCGATGAAGACGTATTCGGGTTTTTCGCGGGCGAAAAACGCTTCGGTCGCCGGGGCGTCAGTCAGGTCGAGTTCGGCGTGAGTGCGGGTGATGAGGTTTGTGTAGCCGGCTGCGGTCAGTGCTCGGCACAAGGCGGAGCCGACCAGGCCACTGTGGCCGGCGATATGGATGCGGGCGGAGAAGTTCATTGCAAGCCTAAGGTCCGTTAGCGGTGCCTGATTGGCGCTCAACCTGCGCCCTCGCCCATTCACGATCAACCCACCAACCCGAGAGAAACAGAATCACCGCAACAACACCCGTCGCCACACCGATCTGATCGTGAAAAGCGCCCCAGATTGCAATCGCCCCAACAGCCAGCATCAGGGCGTATTCGATCAAAGCAACGTTGCGATGCCCTGCCCCCAACTGGATCAGCCGCTGGTAGTAGTGAGACTTGTGAGCCTGCCAGACCCGCTCGCCTCGATATAGCCTCCTCAACAGGGTCACGGTCGCATCAATGATGAACGGCGAAAAGACCAGCGCCGGAAACATGAAAGGCCAGTGCCCTGCCTTCCAGCCCGCCATACCAAAGACAGCTGCGAGAAAACCAAGTGGGACTGAGCCGGTATCTCCCATGAAAACCCGAGCCGGATGAAAATTGAAAACCAGGAACGCCGCCGCTGCGCCGACCACGAGCAGATTGGCCGTGGCAAGGACCATATCGCCCTTTGCCCAGGCGGTGAAGGCAAAGCAAGCGAACCCGATCAGCGCCATACCGCCCGCCAGTCCGTCCGAGCCATCCATGAAGTTGTAGAGATTGGCCATCCAGACCGTCACGACCCACGCAAGAAGCATCAACCAGACCGGACTGTCGCCAAGAAACCACCAGACAACCCAGGCTGCCGCAGCCCCTTGAACAGAAAAGCGAATCCGGGCCGGTAATCCGCGAACATCATCGATTGCGGACACCAACGCGAGCATGCAAACCGGAACAACCCAGACAACAGACGCTGCGACCGTTGCCAGGGCAATCGGCAAGAGCGCAATCATCATCACCATCCCGCCGAATCGCGGGACCGGGACCGAATGCAGGGAGCGTTCATTGGGACGATCGAGTGGCAGCAGTCGCGCACCCCGGCGCAGTCCGGACATGAGCAGGATGAGCACAGCTGCGAACACAGCGAGCGCAGGCAGCAGATGAAGCGCAGACATTCCACCAAGGGTCATGACGCGCACCTATCGAGCCACAGGGCGGTCTGCACACCCAAGCCAGTCAGAGCATCAGTCGACTTCATCAGAGATTTCCGCATGAAGAACAGCCTGTCGGGACGGCCCATTGCCTGACCAGGTCGACGCAAGGGCGCGGTCCTCAAAAGTCCCTCGCCATCAGAAACCGGGAATGTCTGGTTCGCAGCCTCGGGGCAACCTTGCCTCGACGAAAAGCGCCCAACCGTTCGCACCGGAAACACGTACTCGCATCGACCCTTCAGTCCTGGCGCTTCCAGACCCGCCGATTGACGTAGTCGGTATAGCTCACCAGAATTCGCGCAACTTTCTCCGACACGTTATCGGGCTGATAGTCCTGAACATTTCGAATCAATTGATGCCCGCCTCGGGGCTGGGAGTCCAGCACTCGAAGGCCATCGCGGATTCGATTCAGGTCAAGCCCGACCAGCATGACGGCGGTCTCCTCGAAACCTTCGGGCCGCTCATGAACATCGCGTAGATTGAGCGCCGGGAAATCGAGGATTGAAGCCTCTTCGGTAATGGTGCCGCTGTCGGAAAGAACCGCTTTCGCACCCTTCTGAAGGCTGATCCAGTCAAAGAAACCGAAGGGCTTGAGAAAGCGGATATCGTCGCCAGGAGCAATGACGACAGACTCGAGGCGCTTGCGGGTTCGCGGGTGAGTCGAGACAACCACCGGGATTGCGTACTCGCGGGTCAGCGTCTGCAAAATCCTGATCAATGCATCAAGTCGAGCAGGATCATCGACATTTTCCTCGCGATGCGCACTGACAAGAAAGTAAGCATGAGGTTCAAGTCCAAGTCGGGCAATCGCGTCCGAAGCCTCGATTGATGCGCTGTAATGCTCCAGCACTTCGCGCATGGGACTGCCTGTCACGATGATCTGATCCGGCGGCACACCTTCCCTTAGCAGATACTCGCGGGCGATCTGACTGTAGGTCAGGTTGATATCGGCGATATGGTCAACGATTCGACGATTGATCTCCTCAGGCACCCGCATATCAAAACACCGGTTGCCTGCCTCCATGTGGAAGATCGGAATCTTGCGACGCTTGGCCGAGATTGCCGCAAGTGCGCTGTTGGTATCGCCCAGGATCAGCACCGCGTCGGGCTTTTCGGCGGCCAGCACCGCGTCCGCCGCTATAATCACCTGCCCAATCGTCTCGGCGGCGGTCGCTCCGGCCGCATTCAGAAAATGGTCGGGCGCCCTGATGCCAAGCTCGTCAAAGAAAACCTGGTTCAGTTCGTAATCGTAGTTCTGACCGGTGTGAACAAGACAATGCGAGACATACCGATCAAGCGCGGCAATCGTGCGTGACAACCTGATCAGTTCAGGACGCGTCCCGACGATCGTCATGACCTTAAGCACGAATCAACTCCTGATCCAGATCCAGCCTGGAGACAATTTCCTCGATTTCAGGAATTGTCAGGCGCCTGGTGTTGTGCGAGGTGTAGTCCTCGAATTGAGTGATCTCAGGCTGGCCTTCGACAAAATATTTGGCGTAGTTGAGGTCACGAGAGTCAGCTGGAATTCGGTAATAGC
>CAIKZV010000134.1 GCA_903831925.1 uncultured Burkholderiales bacterium | reverse complement strand
TCTTCGCTGAGTTCGGCGCAGGCCTGGCGCATCGCCTCGACCATCTGCGTTTGCACCTGCAATTCGGTCGCCAGCCGGGCATTGGCATCGATCATCTCGTCGGCTGAGATTTCGAGCGAACGGCCTTTCAGCTCAAGGTCGCGCTCGAACTGCTCAAGGGAATCATCGATCCGCGCCAGCAGGGTGCCGAGGCCGCTGGCCAGCAGATGCTCGCGACTGTCGGGCGCAGCATTGCCGACCGCTCCCTGCAGAAGACTGTCGAGCGCTTCCGGCGTCAGGCCGAAAGCTTTCTTCAGGTGTCTGCGAAGCGTCTGATTCATGAACTGACGGGGATCTCGGCGAAACTGGTCACGGTCATCGACTGATTATGCAGCGCGCAGGCTGCGAGGTCTTCGCCGCAGATTTCACCGTTTGAATAGAAGCCGCCGATCGCGGTTTGCGGACCCACGACATCCGAGAGCCCTTCGGCTTCTTCTTCCGCGCGAGCGCCCATCACCAGTTTTCGACCCACGCAACTGATCGCGAGCAAGGCTTTCGGCATCGTCCCGAGATCGCCAAGCGATCGTGCCGCTCCCATTGCAGCCAGTGTCAGGCCATCGGTGGAAGCATGCATCAGCGTCACAAAACTGCCTTCCTCGATCGAGCCGGCCAGTGTCAGAGAGCCTTGCGCTTCATCGATGGCGAGGATGGTGCGGATGATGCCGGTGCGCTCGTGCTGGGTCGATCGGGTCTCGAACGGAAACAGCAGGCCCGAGCCAGGCAGATCAGCAGCATAGGCGCCGAGATACTTCTTGTAGATCGCGAGCGCAGGTTCGCCATCGAGTTCGTAGAGGATGTTGCCTTTGGCGCGGGTTGCCTTGCGGGCCGGACCGAAGGCTTTCCAGCCGCCTTCAAAGGCGCATCGGATGTCGAGCGAGGCGCCGTAAAAGCCGACGATGAAGGCGGTGCGTGCGCTCACGCCGGCAGGCGTGATCTGATAGGTCCCGGCAAAGGTGCCGGCATCGCCGGCGAGGCCGCCCGACAGGGTGCAGTCATCCGGCAGCACGCTTCTGAGGCCGTCGATCAGCGCCGAACCGTTCAGTTCGGTGCCCGGTGCAATGACCAGTGCGTGTCGCAAACCGTCGCTCGCAATGGCGCCCGCCAGCGCCGCGCCTGCCTCGAAAGCGTCCTTGCCTCGCGCAACCTCGGTCTGGGACCATTCAATGCGGGCGTCGTTCGAGTCGAAGCCGATGGCCAGCAGCGAGAGCGTCCCGTCGTCGACCGAGGTGGCGCTGATCTCGCCGGCGGTCGAGCAGCCGAAGCACAGCGCCTGCGGCCAGGCGGCAGCCACCCGACTCAATGCGGCTGGATCCTTGAACCAGTCGAGCGCGGCGAACATGAAAACCAGTTGCGGCCTGATGTCGCCGATGAGGGCGCTGGCAGCCTGGATGTTCTGGCCGGCTTTGATCGATGACGTGACACAGCGCATTCAGCTTCCCTGGTGTGTTTGATTCAAGCGACGGCTCATTGTGTCGAGGTTGTGATTCTTTGCTTGCTCCGTGAGGATTGCATGGCTCGCCGCGATCGGGAAGTGCTGGCTGTGGTTTTGTCTCCATCCGGACAAACGGGCCGGACGGCCGGTCGATCGACGCTGTCGGTGTTGCAATCAGGATGTGGTGTTTTTCAATAAAGTGAGTCTGCCCTGCCGACCGCTTCAAACCCGGAGTTTGTCTGGCTTAATCACTGCCACTTCATTCAATGGGCCCTTTCAATCGTGACTTCTGCCGCCAATCACCCATCGCCCCGCTCAGTGAACGGTCTCGTCCTGCGCCCGGTCGCCCCTGCCGATCATGATCACTGGATGCCCCTGTGGCGTGGATATCAGGCCTTTTACAAGGTCGATATTCCGGCGGCCACGAGTGCGGTCACCTGGCAAAGATTGCTCGACCCGAACGAGCCGATGCACGCGGTGATCGCCTGGCAGGGCGACCGCGCGGTCGGAATGGTCCACTGGATCTACCACCGTTCGTGCTGGACGGTCGGCAACTTCGCCTATCTCAACGATCTGTTCGCCGAACCCGATGTTCGCGGCACCGGTGTTGGTCGTGCGCTGATCGAGCATGTCTATGAGCAGTCCGCGGCTGCCGGCTGCTCGCGGGTCTACTGGCTGACCCACGAGACCAATGAGGTGGCGATGAAGCTCTACGACCGCATCGCGGAAAAGTCCGGCTTTATCCAGTACCGCAAGGCGGTCGGCTGAGATCAGCGCGCCGGCGCGAAAAGCGTCACCAACTGGCTGAACACTTTCGGTGTTGCAGCCAGCACCTGCTTCGAGAAGATGCAGTCGGCTTCACCTGCCAGATCGCCAATCAGGCCGCCGGCTTCGCTCACCAGCAGGCTGCCGGCGGCCACATCCCAGGGCATCAGGCCGATCTCGAAAAAGCCGTCATAGCGACCGCAGGCGACATAGGCCAGATCGAGCGCCGCCGCACCCGGGCGACGTACGCCTGCTGCGCGCAGCGACACCGCCTTGAGCATCGTCATATACCGGTCGATGTCGTCGATTTCGCGAAACGGAAACCCGGTCCCGATCAACGATCCGTCGATGCGGGTGCGTGGTGAAACCCGGATGCGGCGGTCGTTGAGAAAGGCGCCACTGCCTTTGCTGGCGGTAAAAAGCTCATCACGGTTCGGGTCGTAGACCAGTGCCTGGGTCACCACGCCGCGCTGCATGAGCGCAATCGAGACGCAGTAGTGAGGCAGTCCGTGGATGAAATTGGTCGTTCCGTCGAGCGGGTCGATGATCCAGATGTTTTCGGCCTGGTGCGGCGTCTGTTTCGGGGGCTGATCGGTGTTGCCCACCGAATGGCCCGACTCCTCGGCAAGGAAGGCATGCGTCGGATAGGCCTGGCGCAGGGTCGTGATGATCGCCTCTTCGGCGGCGCGGTCGACTTCGGTCACGAAATCATTGCGCTGCTTGACGGCGACCTTGACCGACTCGATGTCGAGGCTGGCTCGGGTGATGATGCGGCCGGCGGCGCGCGCGGCGCGCACCGCGACGTTCAACATGGGATGCATGGGGCGTCGCCTGAAGTAAACCCAGCATTGTATGCGCCCCGAGCGCACCCGCTTGGCAGGCGCTTGGCAGGCGCTTGCAACGGTAGGGCTTTGTCGGGTCATAATCCGTCATCCCCCTGAATCGCTGCTGCCATGCTGATTGTCCTGGTATTCGCTTATCTGCTGGTCACGATTGCGATCGGTCTGTGGGCCGCCAAACGGGTCAAAAATACTGCCGACTTTGCGGTTGCCGGGCGGCACCTGCCGCTCGCGATGATCGTCACCACCACCTTTGCCACCTGGTTCGGTTCTGAAACCGTGCTCGGCATTCCGGCGCGATTCGTCGATGGCGGTCTCAATTCGGTCATCGAAGACCCGTTTGGTGCCGGGTTCTGCCTGATCTTTGTCGGGCTTTTCTTTGCCGGGAAGCTCTACCGCATGACGCTGCTCACCATCAGCGACTACTACCGTGAGCGCTACGGGCGAGGGGTCGAGGTGGTCTGCTCGGTGATCATCATCCTCAGCTATCTCGGCTGGGTTTCGGCTCAGGTTACCGCGCTCGGTCTGGTCTTCAATGTGCTGTCGGGTGATGCGATCTCGGTGCCGATGGGCATGGTGATCGGCACGGTGTCGATCCTCGCCTACACCCTGTTTGGTGGCATGTGGTCGGTCGCGGTGACCGACTTCATCCAGATGATCATTCTGGTCGCGGGTCTGCTGACCATTGCGGTGTTTGCAAGCCAGCTGGCCGGCGGTGCCGACAAGGTGATCGAGCTGGCGGCAAGCCGCGAGCTTTTCAGGGTTCTGCCGCAGCCGTCACTGCACGACATCGTGTTCTTTCTGGGCGCCGCGGTCACGATGATGCTCGGATCGATTCCCCAGCAGGATGTCTTCCAGCGCGTGATGTCGGCCAAGGATGTCACGGCGGCCACTCGCGGCCCGGTGATCGGCGGCATCTGCTACATCCTGTTTGCCTTCGTGCCGATG
>CAIKZV010000133.1 GCA_903831925.1 uncultured Burkholderiales bacterium | reverse complement strand
CCGTGCGGTTGCCCAGCACCTCGGGACCGACCATACCGAGTTGAGCGTTCGGGCCAGCGACGCACTGGATGTCATTCCGAACCTTCCGGAAATCTATGATGAGCCCTTCGCCGATGCATCTCAGGTGCCTACGTATCTGGTTTCGAAACTGGCGCGAAGCCATGTAACGGTTGCTCTGTCGGGCGATGCCGGCGATGAGTTGTTTTGCGGTTACAACCGATACTTGCATGCCGCGTCACTTGAACAACTCGTTGAGCGTGTTCCCCTGGGTCTGCGCAGCATGGCGGCAAAGGCAATGACAGCGTTGTCGATCGATCGATGGGATCGAATCAATGCGCAGCTTCAGCCCATCATCCCTGAGCGCAGGCGAGTCGCTCACGCCGGCGAAAAGGTTCACAGGCTTGCGTCAGTGATCCAGGCAGCCTCTTCGGCCTCGATTCATCGACTCGCGGTTTCAAGATGGCAGTCGGTCGACAACCTTGTTCTGGGAGCAGGCGTTGAGCCGCAGCTCTTGTTCCAAAATTCATCCGGGCTTTCGTCCGGCGACCAGGTCGAACATTCGATGATGTTGACCGACTCTCTCAGCTATCTGCCCGACGACATCCTGGTTAAGGTTGATCGAGCATCAATGGCTGTCAGTCTTGAGGCACGGGTTCCGATGCTCGACCATCGAGTCGTGGAATTTGCCTGGCAACTACCACTTGCTCTGAAGCTCAGGCAAGGTCAGGGTAAGTGGATTTTGCGCCAGGTTCTCTACCGACACGTTCCCCAGTCGCTGATCGAAAGGCCGAAGAAAGGCTTTGCTGTGCCGATAGACCAATGGTTGAGGGGCGCGTTGCGTCAATGGGCCGAGGCCTTACTGGACGAATCACGGATTCGATCACAGGGATATTTGAACCCCGAGCCGATCCGCCGTGCGTGGCTTGAACACCAGAGCGGCGCTCGCAACCATCAGGACGCGCTTTGGAATGTCTTGATGTTCCAAGCCTGGCTAGAACAAAAAGAACGCCACCAGGTGTGGCGGCCGAGTGGCTGACGCTAGACCCTAGCTGCTGGTCGCCCGCCAGCTCGGTTTGAACGGTACGGCGGGTTGGTCCGATACGCTCCTCAGAGAGAGGTGGTACGAGTCGATCACCAACTTTTCATCGAAGTCACGTTCGATACGGGCACGAGCCGCAGTCGCCTTCTTTTCCAAGCCGATCGAATCAAGCGCGAGGAGACTCGCCATGGCCGCCGCTAGATCCTTCGCATCCCGCGGCTTCACCAGCCACCCGGTCACCCCATCTTCCACCGTATCCCGACACCCCACCGAATCGGTGGTGATCACAGGCTTGCCCATGCTCGCTGCCTCCAGCAGCGACCTTGGCACGCCTTCGCGGTAATACGACGGCAGCACCACGCAATCGGCCTGCGCATACACCGGCACCATGTCGTCGAAGCTGCCCAGAAACCGGATGACGCCTTCGCGCTCCCATTCCTCGACCGCCGAGCGCGGCACGGCCGACGGATTGTCGACGTCCAGAAAGCCTGCGAGTGCAAATTCCACATTCGGATGCCGGGCCTTCACGATGCGCGCGGCCTGCACGAACTCGCCCACGCCCTTGTCCCACAGCAATCGGGCGACCAGCAGAAACTGAAAAGGCCCGGCTTGGGGCTTGGGTCTCGGGCTGAAGCGATCGACGTCCACACCCGAGCCCGGCAAGCGATGCGTGCGAGCTGCATCGACCAGCCCGGCCTCGATGAAGATCGCGCGATCTTCTTCGTTTTGAAAGAACACCGTCGAGGGCCAGCGCAGTGCCACGCCATACAAGGCGCGTGACACTTTTTCGATCCAGCCGCCCGAAACAAAGGCACGACCAAGCCCCGAGATATTCGCAATCACCGGTACACCGAGTGTGCGGGCCACCAGCGACAGATAGATGTTGATCTTGGGCGTGAAGGTGAGCACCACTGATGGCCCGATCTGCGAAAGCGCCGCACGAATCCGCCAGAGCGTGCCGAGCTCGCGCAAAGGGTTCGTGCCGGCGTTGTCGAGTGTGAGCGGCACATGCTCCGCGCCGAGTGCAGCCAGCTTCTCAACATGCCGGTCGGGCGGCGAGAGCACCACCACCCGCCAACCCTGGTCGATGAGTGACTCGATCAGGCGCGAGCGGAAGTTCACGACATACCAGGTGGTGTTCGCACTCAGGCAGACGATCGGACGCGGATCGGCATCGGTGAAGGGGGCGCGACGGAACATTCGGCCATGCTAGGGCCGTGTTCGCGCGCTGCCACGCGTCATCCGTTCGATGGTGCGGCTCGTCCGAAAGTCGGTCGTTGCAGATGCAGCGACCGACCTCCTGCGTCT
>CAIKZV010000132.1 GCA_903831925.1 uncultured Burkholderiales bacterium | reverse complement strand
GGATCAGCGCTTGGAGAACTGCTTGCGCCGGCGTGCTTTGCGCAGGCCGACTTTCTTGCGCTCGACCTCACGGGCATCGCGCGTGACCAGACCGGCGCTGGACAGGGCGGGCTTGAGCGTGGCGTCGAAATCGATCAGCGCACGGGTGATGCCGTGGCGGACTGCGCCGGCCTGACCCGACTCACCACCGCCGTTCACATTGACGCGGATGTCGAATTCACCGACGAGGTTGGCGACCTCAAGAGGTTGACGCGCAACCATCCGACCGGTTTCGCGGGCGAAATACTGGTCGAGGGGCTTGCCGTTGACGACGATGTCGCCCTTGCCCTTCTTGATGAAAACACGGGCCACCGACGTCTTGCGGCGGCCTGTGCCGTAATTGTATTCACCGATCATAGTGAGTCCTGGTGAGCGTTATGACGAATGACCCGGGATCGCGGTCATCAGCGCTGAGATCAGACTTCCAGCAGCTTGGGCTGCTGAGCCGTGTGCGGATGCGTGCCCTCGGCGTAGACCTTGAGCTTCTTGATCATGGCGTAGCCAAGCGGGCCCTTGGGCAACATGCCCTTGACCGCCTTTTCGAGGGCTCGACCTGGAAAGCGTGACTGCATCTTGCCGAAAGTGGTTTCGGAGATGCCGCCCGGATAACCCGAGTGCCGGTAATACTTCTTGTCGGTCGCTTTGTCGCCGGTCACGCGGATCTTGGCAGCGTTGACGACGACGATGAAGTCACCGGTGTCAACATGCGGCGTGAATTCAGGCTTGTGCTTGCCACGCAGTCGAGCGGCGATTTCCGCAGCGAGACGGCCCAGCACCTTATCGGAGGCGTCGACGACGAACCAGTCGCGGCGGACTTCATGCGGTTTTGCGGAGAACGTTTTCATGGTCTGACGAGTTCTGCTAAGCCCTCTATCATAACCAAGTTAACCTTCTTGCGTCAAAGAATCTGAGCGTCCCGCTCAAACAGCGTCAGTTCCCACCATTTATAAGAGGACAACAGAATGGAAACACTGGTCAGATGGACCGGCCCCGACACCATGTCATTCGTCGCCGAAACCGGCAGCGGCCATGCGGTGGTGATGGACGGCGCACCCGAAGGCGGTGGACGCAACCTCGGCCCGCGCCCGATGGAAATGGTGCTGCTGGGCACCGGCGGCTGCACTGCCTATGACGTGGTGCTGATCCTGCGAAAAAGCGGACAGGACGTGCGAGGCTGCGAAGTGGCGCTCACCGCCGATCGCGCCGACGTCGATCCCAAGGTATTCACCCGGATCGGGTTTCGCTTCACGGTGAGGGGCCGCGGACTCAAGCCGAACGTGGTCGAGCGGGCGATCAAACTGTCTCACGACAAATATTGCTCTGCCACTGCCATGCTGGCCAAGACCGCCGAGATCACGATCGACTGGACGATCGTCGAAGACTGAGACCGAACTCAGGCGCGTTGCATCAGAGGCGATGTGCGGTCGCGGTCATGATGCGGGCAGCGAGCCTCATCGCCACACGCACCGGCTCGGGCATGGGCGCGGCGCCCAGCGCCTGAGCCCGATCGGCATGCCCGCCCTCGTCGCGGCGCATATGCTCGACGATTGCCCGCGAACCGGCATCGGCCACCGGCAGCCGCTCGAGGTGGCCCGCCAGATGACGCTCGACCTGACGCTCGGTCTCGACCATGAAACCGAGCGAGTAACGATCCCCGAAACGACCTGCGATCGCACCCATCGCCAATGCACCGCCATACCAGACCGGGTTGAGCAGCGAAGGCCTCGCGCCAAGCTCGGTGAGCCGCTGACGCGTCCAGGCGAGGTGGTCGCCTTCTTCTGCAGCCGCTTCCTTGAAAAACGCTTGCAGACTCGGATCCGCGGTGGATGCCGCCTGCCCTTCATATAAAGCCTGGGCGCAGACCTCACCGACATGATTCACCCGCATGAGCGCGCCGGACTCACGCCGCTCAAGCTCGCTCAGCACAACTGTCGCGCCGTGCCGGTCGTCCGTCTGAGGACGTGCGCGCCCACCCGAAGGCGTTGCAGAGACCGAACTCAGCGCGCGACCGATGCCCGCAAGCAAACGGTCCTGGCGCGACAGGCGGCGTGATACCGAAGACTGAATCTGGCGTGTGTTCATGAAAGCAATGGTACGCGAGCGCCACAGCCAGCCATCGGCCACGCTCAGCGGCTCTCGCTCATGCGCCCCGAGGCGCCTCGGAATACCTCGCCCGGCATCACCGACCGCGTCGAGTGCCCGACCGCCGCCCCTGAGAATCGCCAAGACCAAACCGGCAGCCAGACCCCGAAGTGTTGTTCATGCGCGACAACGGAGGCGAAATGACACCTCTACTGCCAGCCTTTTCCTTTGCTCGCCCGGAATTTGTCAGCAGAATACCGTCAGCTTC
>CAIKZV010000131.1 GCA_903831925.1 uncultured Burkholderiales bacterium | reverse complement strand
GTGCCCAGGCCTCGCTCGAGGCGGTCCAGGCGCAGACCGCCCAGGTCGGGCGCGCCGGTCAGTGGATCCTCGGTCTTGGGGCTGTCCTGGCGGCGATCCTGGGGATCGGTTTCGCAGTGCTGACCACCCGCTCGATCACCCGCCCGCTTGGCGAGGCGGTCAAGGTCGCCGAGGCGATCGCACGCGGCGAGCTCAACCGGCAGGTCGATGTCCGGGGGCGCGATGAGTCGGCGCAGCTGCTCAGGGTCCTGTCAGCAATGCAGTCCAGTCTGGCCCGAACGGTCGGTAGCGTGCGCCAGTGCTCATTGGGCGTGTCGACGGCGAGCGTCGAAATCGCGCAGGGCAACAGCGACCTGTCAGCCCGCACCGAAAGTCAGGCGGCGTCGCTTGAGCAGGCCGCCGCGTCGATGGAGCAGCTCAACGCCCAGGTGCAACAGAATGCCGATCATGCTCGTGAGGCCAGCGGTCTGGTGGCCAGCGCGGCGCGCGTGGCCAGTCGCGGTGGCGAGGTGGTGGGCCAGGTGGTCGAGACCATGAAGGGCATCAACGCGTCGAGCCGCGAGATCTCGGACATCATCGCCATCATCGACGGCATTGCCTTTCAGACCAATATCCTCGCCCTGAATGCCGCAGTCGAGGCGGCTCGTGCCGGCGAGCAGGGCAGGGGGTTCGCGGTCGTGGCGACCGAGGTTCGCGAGTTGGCCGGTCGCAGTGCGCAGGCGGCCAAACAGATCAAGACCCTGATCAGCGCGAGCGTCGAACGCGTTGTTCATGGCAGCAATCAGGTGAACGAGGCCGGCACCACAATGAACGAGCTGGTGACGTCGATACGCGAGGCCTGCGAGCTGGTCGAGCAGATCAGCCAGGCCAGCCAGCAGCAGGCGCTGGCGGTGGCGCAGGTGGGCGCAGCGGTGACCCATATGGATCAGGTCACGCAGCAGAACGCGGCAATGGTCGAGCAGATCGCGTCTGCCGCCGCAAGCCTGCGGGATCAGGCCGATGAAATGGTCGGGACAGTGGCGGTGTTCACCCTCTGAGCCCGGCACCGGGGCACGAATCAGGGCTGTATCGCCGGCATGTCGACGACCCGCAGCGTGACGCTGGCCACTGCACAAAGCCGAGCACCGGAGGCGGTGTCGGAGTCGAGCTCGACAGCTACCACGCAGATTGTGCTGCCAACCTGCAGCGCGCGGGCACGCGCCAGCAGGCTGTCGCCGCTCGCCGGCGCCAGATAATTGATGTGCAAGTCGACGGTGACCGCGATTTTTCCTGGCGGCAGCGCAGTGGTCGCGGCGGCGCCTGCGGCATGATCCGCGAGCCCTGACACGACCCCGCCGTGAAAGAAGCCGTTGAACTGAAGCAGATCGGGTTTACGCGGCAGGCGCAGGGTCACTGCACCGGCTTCGGCGCTGACCACTTCAACGCCTGCTGCCTGCGTAAATCCGGTTGCTGCGGTGACTTTTCGGACGAGCTGCTCTGGGTTCACGACGCTTCCTTTAGCGATGGCCTGGCGCGAATGGTCTGTGCAAGAGGGTGCGGCTGACAAGTGCTTGCCACTGAAGCTTGCCACCGAAAACACGCCCCGACCGGGGCTTTTGCACAGGCCAGTAGCGTTCGCCACGGTAGGATGGGCGGTTCAACCGTCTTTGCCCGCACCGCTTCGCCCGCACCGCTTTGCCCGATAAAAGCCGCAGACCATCATGACCAAGCCTTTGCCCGCCCCAGACGTCGAAGTCCGCCTGCGCGAATTGCTCGCCAAGCGCATCCTGATCCTCGACGGTGCCATGGGCACCATGATCCAGCGCTACAAGCTTACCGAGGCCGATTACCGCGGTGAGCGGCTGGCCGACTTCGCCCACGACGTCAAAGGCAACAACGAACTGCTCTCGATCACCCGTCCGCAGGTGATTGCCGAGATCCATGCCGACTATCTGGCGGCCGGCGCCGACATCATCGAGACCAATACCTTCGGTGCGACGATCATCGCGCAGGCCGACTACCGCATGCCCGAGCTGGCGCGCGAGATGAATCTCGCCTCGGCGCGCATCGCCCGTGAGGCGGCCGACCGCTTCAGCACGCCCGACAAGCCGCGTTTCGTGGCCGGTGCACTCGGGCCGCAACCCAAGACCGCGTCGATCTCGCCCGACGTCAATGACCCGGGCGCCCGCAACGTCAGCTTCGAGGAGCTGCGCGCAGCCTATGTCGAGCAGACCGAGGCGCTGATCGAAGGCGGTGTCGACATTCTGCTGGTTGAAACCGTGTTCGATACCTTGAACGCGAAGGCCGCGCTTTTTGCGATCGACGAGTGCTTCGAGCGGCTCGGCCGGCGCCTGCCGATCATGATCTCCGGCACGGTCACCGATGCTTCGGGGCGCATCCTGTCGGGCCAGACGGTCGAGGCCTTCTGGAATTCGATCCGCCATGCGCGCCCGATCACGGTGGGTCTTAACTGCGCGCTCGGCGCGGCCCTCATGCGCCCCTATATCGAAGAGCTCGCGAAAAAGGCCGACACCTTCATCTGCGTCTATCCGAATGCCGGGCTGCCCAATCCGATGTCCGACACCGG